>USNA01000001.1 GCA_900555955.1 uncultured Collinsella sp.
CGACGACCTCGCAAAGGGTGACCCTCAAGCACTCCAGGGTCTCACTATCGGCTACAACCCCAGCGTTATGCAAACCTTCGTTGGCCAGCAATGGCTCGCCAACGAGGGAATCGCCTGCACATACAGGGAGTATGACGGAGGATCCGATCTTTTTGACGCCCTCGCAAACGACGAAGTCGATGCCGTCATCATGAACGACACCATTTCGTCACCCGAGGCGTCGCCCATGTTCTACGTTGGTTCGAGTGACTACTACTTTGCCGTCCCCAAAAGCCGCCCCGACCTGATGGACGACATCAACTCCGCAATGGCGGCAATCAACCGTGTCAACCCACGCTATATCGACGAAGTCAAATCTAACTACTCGGCCCAAAACAGCGGTTCATCATCGCTCAACGGCCCCGAACGTTCCTGGCTCAAAGCAAATGACAACACCATCACGCTCGGCTATCTAAAAAACAAACTCCCCTACTGCACGCAAAATGACGACGGCGAAATGGAAGGATCGCTCGCCTCGCTTGCAACGACGCTGCACGACAAGTTTGGCATTACGGTTGCAACAGTAGCGTTCTCGAGCAATAAGCAAATGACCAAAGCCCTTTCCAAAGGAACCATCGATGTCGCTCTGCCGTTGTTTCGCGATTACTGGCTTTCTGAGCAGGCGGGGGTCATCCAGTCAAACCCGATGGGAACGGTTTCCCTAACCGCCATTCACAGCAGCAGCAACCTGAACAGTGACCTTAAGAGCATCGCTTGCACAGCAGACGCGATCGTCAACCGTCTTGAACTCGAAAACCTATTCCCCGACGCAAAGGTAACTGAATATCCGAATGACAACGAGGCGTTCGAAGCCCTCAATAATGGGAAGGCACGTTGCATCATTGTCCCCAGCACGCGTCTGGAAACCATCCGCGACACCTACGACATCGAGAATTTCAAAACGCAGGAACTCACCGACACGGCGCAACTATCGTGTTTGATTTCGCGCGGAAAGCCCGAGCTGCTGGGAATCATCAACAAGGGCATCATCAATGCCGGAGAATCGCTCTCCGCAAGCAATTACTCCTCCACGTCGTACACGGCCCAGGAATCCAACACGCTTCAATTCCTTTATCGCAACCGCGCCGCCGTTGCAGCTACCCTCATCGGTATGTTGTCGGTCGGCGTCGTCTTGCTCATCTGGGCGCTCGTGCGCGCTCGAACCGAGCGCGAAAAAGCCGACGCAGCCAACGCCGCTAAGACGGCATTCCTCACGCGCATGAGTCACGACATCCGCACGCCGCTCAACGGCATCCTGGGCCTTATCGAGATCGAGGAATTGAAGGAAGGCGATATCCAGGTCGCCCGCGAGAGCCGTGCCAAGGCGCGCGTTGCCGCCAATCACCTGCTCTCGCTGATCAACGACATCCTCGAGATGGGCAAAATCGAAGACCGCAAGCTAACACTGGAACATGCGCCTTTTAACCTCAAAAAGCTCTGTGACGATACGCTGGTGCTGTGCAAGCTCCGCGCATCCGATAACGGCATCACAATGCAGGACAATAGTCTGCCGTACGCCACGGGACCATACATGATCGGCAGTCCCACCCATATCCGACAGATTATGATCAACCTGTTAAACAACAGCATTAAGTACAACAAGCACGGCGGCTCCGTCACCTTTAGCTCAAAGACCAAACCACTCGATAACGGGCGCGCGCTCTTTTGCTTTAGCGTTTCGGATACCGGCATTGGCATGGCTCCCGAGTTTTTAAAGCATATCTATGAGCCGTTTGCACAAGAAGGTGACAATGCGCGCAGCAAGTTCCAAGGAACCGGCATGGGCATGCCAATCGTCAAGTCGCTTATTGAACTGATGGGCGGTACCATCGAAGTCACCAGTGAGCTCCATGTGGGCACTTCGTTCTACGTGGAGATTCCGCTCGATATCGACAAGAACCCTCAGACGCGGGCAGATACGGTCGAGAGGGCGCTCGACTGCTCGCTCGCCGACATGAACGTGCTGCTCGCCGAAGACAACGAATTGAATGCCGAGATTGCCCAGGCGCTGCTCGAAAGCGAAGGCATTGTCGTAACTCGCGCCGCCGATGGCAACGAAGCGGTCGACCTATACGTTGGCCGTCCCGCCGGCAGCTTCGATGCGATTCTGATGGACATCATGATGCCAGGCATGGACGGCTACGAGGCAACCCGCGCGATTCGCCTGAGCGAGAAGGTCGATGCAGCCGACATCCCCATCATCGCGCTCACCGCCAACGCCTTCGCCGAGGACGCCAAGGCGGCACACGACGCCGGCATGAACGCCCATCTGTCCAAACCGGTCGACTTTAACAAGCTCAAAAACATGCTCGCCCGCATCAAGAAATACGGAGCTGTTTCGCTATAGTTTGTGCTCAACCACCATACGCAGCAGAAAGGAAGCCAATGATGTTTAGGCCCTTACGTCGAAAGAAACGCGCCATCACTGACGAGGAAGCGCGCAAGTTGCTCGCCACCTGCAAGCGCGGCGTCTTTGCCGTCAACGGCGATGATGGCTACCCCTATGCCATTCCCGTCAACTACTTCTTTGACGCCGAGCACGACAAGATTTATTTCCATGGCGCCAAAGCCGGCCACAAGGTCGACGCACTCAAGCGCGATGACAAGGTCTGCTTTACCGTTTACGGCAACGAGTGGTACCAGGACGGCGACTGGGCTCCCTACGTTATGAGTACCGTGGTCTTTGGCCGTTGTCGCCTGGTTGATGAGGCGCCTGCATTCATCGAGGACAAAGTCCGCCAGCTCGCGCTTAAGTACTACCCTTCTGCCGAAGAAGTCGAGGAGGAAATCGCCAAGGACATCAAGGGCGTCCAACTCTACGAGATTTCGATTGAGCATCTTTGTGGCAAGCAGATTCAAGAAAAATAAACCTCCGCAGCAGGTCTGCGCCCAATGGTTACAGATGCCTTACCACACGGGGCCTTCTAGCCGACCTGGCAGAAGGCCCCGCATGCAGTGCGCGCTTACCGTACATTAAAAACGTAGCGGTCCAAGCGGTCGCACGCTTCCCTCACGCGCGAAAGCGGCAGCGCCAGATTCACGCGAATGTGGCAGGGCCCGTGGAACGGACGGCCGTCCTGATACCCCACGCCCACGCGCGCCCCCTCGTCGAGCAACCACTGAATATCGCGGCCATGCTCGCGGCACCACTCGGTGCAGTCCAGAAACACCATGTACGTGCCCTGCGGACGCGAAAACGCGACGCCCTTCCAGTGTTTTTCTGCATACGTGCAGAAGTACTCGATATTACCGGCAAGCACCTGGTTGAGCTCGTCCACCCACTCGTAGCCCTGCGGCTGGTAGGCACCGATAAGCGCATGCATGGAGAGGACGTTCATCTCGTTGTAGTGGGTCTTGTTGGACACGGCGCACACGCGGTCGCGCAGCGTCTCGTTGTAGATGATGTGGTAGCTGCCGACCAGGCCCGCCAGGTTAAACGTCTTGCTCGGCGCATAGAGGGCAACCGTGCGCATGCGGGCATCCTCGCTCACCGACTGCGTCGGGATGTGTCTGTGTCCCGGCAGGATGATATCGGACCAAATCTCATCCGAGATCACCACGCAATCGTGCTGGCGATAGTTGTCCATGGCGCGCTCGATCTCGTCGCGCTCCCATACGCGGCCGCAGGGATTGTGCGGCGAGCAGAACACCGCGGCATGGATGTGGTTTTGGGCGAGCTTGCGCTCCATGTCCTCAAAGTCCATACGCCACACGCCTTGGTCGTCGAGCTTAAGCGGGCTGTGGACAATACGATAGCCCGCGGCTTCGATGGACTTGGTAAAGCCGATGTAGGTGGGGCTATGGACCAGCACCGCATCGCCCGGCTGGACATACGCGCGCAACGTCGACACGACACCGCCCAGCACGCCGTTTTCGTAGCCGATATGCTCCGGCGCCAAGCCCTCAACGCCGTTGCGACGGCTCTGCCATTCGATGATGCGGTCGAAGTACTCGGGGCGCGGATTGAAGTAGCCAAACATGGGGTGCTGAGCGCGCTGAATGATGTGTTCCTGGACCGTGGGCACCGTGGCAAAGTTCATGTCGGCCACCCACATGGGAATGCGGTCGAAGCCCTCGTCGGGTGCGTTCGGGGCCATACCGGGGACCTCACCCCAGGAGTCAACGGCAATGGAGTCCATGCCGTGGCGGTCGATAAGCGAGCTAAAGTCGTATTTCATGCTGAGCTCCCGTGCAAAGTAGGCTGTTTCGATAGGCGTTATTGTCCACCAGCGTGGGCGGTTTTGGCGCGGGGTTTGGCGCTTAATTTGACGGGTGCAGACGAATGGCAGGTTAGCCCCGCGCGTCGTTGACGGCGACTACGGTTAGCTGGGTTTCATCGACCGTAAAAGATATGTCGAGCCCGGCGTAGGCCAGATGATAGACGCGGTTTGGCTCGTGCTTGCTGCCCGCGCGGCGCGGATCTTGGCGAAGGACCTCGACCAAGCCGGGGAGCTTTGTGGGCGAGACCATGTCTTGAAGAGCTTGCGGGAACTCGATGTCGAGCTCTTGCCACGGAGCATCCTCAATCCAGCCGCCGGTCGCATCCGGGTGACAGTCCGCAAACGGAATGTAGGGCTTGATGTCGTAGATGGGCGTGCCGTCGCGCAGGTCGGCCCCCAACACATGGATGATGGGACCATCGTCGGTAAGCTCCACGCGGTCGAGCTTGATGCAGGTGAGCCCGATGGGATTAGGGCGAAACGGACTGCGTGTGGCAAACACGCCCACGCGTTCGGCTCCACCCAGACGCGGCGGGCGCACGGTTTTCGACCATTTTGCGTTGGTGCCGGACCTGTCCTACGTTTTGGCATCGGCGGCTATGTCCTTAGCCGTGCCGCCGGGCGTTCCGTTTTCGAAGCGCCACAGCAGCCATAGGTGAGAGAAGGAGTCCAGGCCCTCAACCGCTGCGTTGGAGGCAAATTCCGGCTCAAAGACGATGCGTCCCTGCAGATGGGGCGCCAAAAAGCTGTTGCGCGGAATGCCGAACTTCTGCGGCAGGTCGGTATGTATGTGTGCGATAGGTTCCATGCCGGTCATTGTACGGCATGGAGGCGCTGGGCGTTGCGCGCAATTTTTCGCCGCGGTCCCGGTCGTGCAACCAACGGTTGCTTGGAAGGGCACCTGCTGCCGCGTATGCTTAAGCCATCAACCAGCAGAAAGGAGCCGCTATGGCCTTTGCAGAAAAGCTCATCGCCGTCCGTCGCGCCCATCACCTTACCCAGGAGCAGCTCGCCGCCAAGCTCTTCGTCACACGCCAGGCCATCAGCCGTTGGGAACGCGGCGAGGTCACACCGGGCATCGACATGATGAAACTCATTGCCGCCGTGACCGGCGAGCCGCTGCCCCACCTGCTCGAAATGCCCGAGCATTATTGCCAGAGCTGCGGCATGATACTCACACCCGATGACTGCGGCACCGACGCCACGGGCGCCACGACCGACCATTACTGCAAGTGGTGCTACGACCACGGCAAGTACACCTACGACACCACCATGGAGGCGATGATTGAAGATTGTGCCCCGCGGCTGGCGCAAAACACCGGCATGTCGCTCGACGAAGCCGTCTCACTCATGGGCGCCGTCCTGCCGCAACTGGAGCGCTGGCGCACCGTGCAGGAAAACGAGGAGCGCTACGGTGCCGAAGCCCGGGCGCGCTATGGCGATGAGGCTATCGATGCGGCAAACGAAGCGCTGCTGGACATGGACCCCGAGGCATGGAACGACATGAAGGAACTTGAACGCGCTATTCTGGGCCAGCTCTCGATTGCCATGGGCATTGGCGACCCAGAGAGTAACGAGGCCCGCAAACTTGTCACGATGCACCGTCGATGGATTGGCCTTAATTGGGGACACGAGCCCCAGAACGAAGCGTATCTGGGCCTCGCCCACGGCTATCTTGCCGACCAGCGCTTTGTTGACTACTACGACAAGCCCTGCGGCACCGGAGCCACGGCGTTTCTGGTCCAGGCCATCGAGTCGTCGCTGGCCCGCGCATAGACCGCGGCGGCTTTGGGTATTTCAATCAAAACCTCAACCGATTGGAGACCTATGGCTACTGATCATGAGCTCACGCTGTACGTTATGACCGGCTGCCCGTATTGCATAAAAGTCAAGCGCTTCCTGGCCGATAACGGCGTGACCATTCCCGAGCGCAATATCTCGACCGATACCGGAGCCGAGCAGACGCTCATCGCCGTCGGCGGAAAACGCCAGGTTCCCTGCCTGTTCATCGACGGCAAGCCGCTCTACGAGTCGAGCGACATCATCGCGTGGGTACAGAAGAACCTGCTCTAGCGTTCTATTGCGGTCGGCTGGCCCCAACCCATACGACCCAAACATGTACACCAGCATCCAAAATCGACATTTTTCGACATCTTTGGATGCTGGTGTACAGTTTTTTGCAGGGGTAGTCATTGGGGACGTTCTTAAATGACTGATTGTTTGAGACGGCCTTTGGATTATGGCTGTTTGAGGCCATCTGACATCTCTGGAAAGGGCTCCTTAGAGGACCGTGTTCAAAAAATGGCAAATATGAGTACTGCTACTTGTTTAGTAACAGCGATTTTAATCATTTCAGGGATCATTCAACGCCCCAAGCGCCCGCAGACGGCGTTATTCCTCCCCATATGTTCAATAAAAGAGACACCTAATGGTATTAAATCTCATCAGGGACCTCATTTTTGAACAAAATAAATGCAACCATAATGGCAACAGTACTCATATTTGCCTTTTTTGCACACAGCCCTCCAGAATAGTCGTTAGGGACGACTCAAAATGGCAATTCCGGCACTTAGACGCTCTCTTCTTGAATGACTAGTTGTTAAAGAACACTCAGCGACTACTCCAATTCGCGACACACTGTGTCGCGAATTGAGCTGTTCTCACCACCGAAGACCGGTGAAAGCTCCTGGCCAGAATCTCGATAGTTTGTTAAAGTGCCCCCTCTGCAGGTTCAATGAGCGCTCATGTTCCAGACTGGAAAGCGAAGAAATAGCGAAGCCATCGATGCTCATTTCCTATCGAAAAAACTAGTCAATACACGCTAATTAGCTTGATAAACTGCTTGTATTTTTGTCTACAAAACTGTATACAAAAAGAGATTCCGAGAACCAGCGCTCGACATTATGTCAATCGATAGGAGGCGCTATGGATGCTAAGCAGCTCGAAAAGATGATGGGGTTTGCCCCCGGAGAGTTGGAGAAAGCCGCGGAGGCATACGAAAAAGATGAGTGGCCGAAGGGTCGCACCATCAAGCTGGGAAGACCGCCGATCTCTGATGAGCCAAGCGTTGTTTTATCGGCACGTGTGGGTGAGTCGGTTCTTGATGCGTTTGACGCAAAAGCAAAGCGCCATGAGCAGACACGCACAGAGCGACTCAGGGAGCTCATCACGATCGATGCAATGATTGCCTAGTTATCCACCGAGCCCAAAGACGTACGCCAGCATCCAAAGTCGACATTTTTCGGCATCTTTGGATGCTGGCGTACGGTATTTTGCAACATAGTCATTGGGGACGTTCTTTTAAATGACTAGTCGTTAAAGTGCGTCCCCAACGACTAACTAGCCGTGGAAGCGGGCTATGGGCGCAAGTGGCTGTTCGCGAAAGACGCGCTCGACGGCGGCGCGGTATTCGTCGACCTTTTTGGTCTTGCGTACGAGCTTGTGAACGGTAGCGGGGTCGGCGAAGGCGCATTTGGCGTAGAACCACCACTCCTTCATACGAAAGACCGCGTTGCCGCCAATCTCCTCTGCATATGCCGCAAACAACGTGTCGTGGAAGCGCTGCAGCTCAGCAGCCGTTGCAGCAGGGCCGCCCTTGACCATGCGAGCGAGCGCGGGATTCGCGAGCAAGCCACGCCCCAGCATCACATGGCGTGTCCCGGGATAGGCCTCCACCAGCGCATCCATATCCTCAAGATCAAAAATGTCACCGTTGTAGGCGACCGGAAACGGCGCGCGCTCCAGCGTATCGCCGTAAAACTCCTTGCGCGGCGACCCCGTATAGCGGTCCTTTTGCACGCGCGGGTGCACGATCAGCTCTGCCAACGGCATACGGCAATACAAATCGAGCACGCGCTCGTATTCGTCGTCGCTCTCCAACCCCAGCCTGGTTTTTACCGACACCGGCAACGGCGACCGCCCGCACACATCGCTCAAGAACACCTCGAGCTCGTCGAGATTGCGCAAGAAACCCGAACCCTTGCCCTTGGCGACAACCGTCCCCGAGGGGCAGCCAAGGTTGAGATTGACCTCGCGGTAGCCCATGTCGGCGAGCACCTGTGCCGCCCATACAAACTCGTCCGCATTCTTGGACATCAGCTGAGGCACTACGTTGAGCCCCTGGTTATTGGCAGGATCGATCTCCTTAAACGCCTTGCCGCCAAAGCGGTTTCCCACCCGCGGCGGCGGCAAAAACGGCGTGTAATAACAATCGAGCGCACCGAAGCACTCCGCATGCACGCGACGAAACGCATGCCCGGTAATTCCCTCCATGGGGGCCAACGATAGAATCATCAACATCTACTCTCAGATCAATGCGGTAAAGGGACTGCCCCCTTCTCACATCCTATTCAAACGGTTCAGAAACTCTTCGCAGGCGCGGGAACGCAGGCGATATTTTTTCCATACCAGATACGACGCAATGGTAAGCGGCGGCTCAAATGGGACAAAACGCAAATCGCTGCCTTCATCTATCTGCAGCAAGTTTCCAATGCTAACCGCACACGCAGCGCCCGAACGCACCAGATGCGACGCGTTACCGATCAGGTCGAAATGTCCCACGATGTTGAGCTCGTCGACACTGAGGACGCCACTCGACCACGCTTCTAGATCCAGCGCTCGATTCGAGGTGCGCGAACTCACCAGCAGCGGCATATTCGCCACGTCCGCAGGCGTCAGCACGTCCCGGCCGCCCCATGGACCGCTCGCGGCAACAACGGCACCGGCTCGATCCGCCTCGGGCATACGAATCCATTCGTATTTCTCAACGTTAACGGGCTCCAGCAACAACGCAAAGTCGAGCAGGCCTCGCTCCAAACGCTCCTCCACCGCATCGGCGTTACCGGTATAGAGCTCAATCGTCACTCCGGGATAATTCCGATGCAGCTCTGTAAAGGCATCGAGCACTAGCCGCATCGATTTGGTTTCGCCGGCGCCGATGCGAATAACGCCCGCAATACCGAGCTCCCGATCAGCCAACTCCAGCTCGGTCTGCTCCACCAGCAAGACGATCTCCTCGGCGCGCTGGCGCAGGCGCATGCCATCGCTCGTAAGCACACACGATCGATTCGTGCGCTCGAACAGCTCCACGCCCAGCTCGCGCTCAAGATCGGCAATCTGACGTGACAGCGTAGGCTGCGTCACGTGCAGCACATTTGCCGCCTCGGACATATTTTCCTCACGCGCCACCGCCAAAAAATAGCGCAAAGTCCGTAGCTCCATTGCACCTCAACTCAACCAAGCAATTCCGCTTGCCAGCCATTCGATATTCGTATACCCAGTAAGTCGATATAAGCAATATACATCATCAGCATATCAACGTACGCTGTAGTCATCCCCTCAAGAACAAGGAGAACGGCATGCAGTACACAACCCTTGGCCATTCCGGCATCAAAGTCTCTAAACTCTGCCTGGGAGGCATGAGCTTTGGCGAACCCAGCCCCGACTTTCATCAATGGACCATCGGGCCCGACGACACACGCGCCGTCATCAAACGCGCACTCGACACCGGAATCAACTTTATCGATACCGCGAACTGCTACAGCTTTGGCACGAGCGAAGAGTACATAGGCGCCGCCCTGCGCAATCTGGGCATCGCTCGCGAGAGCGTCGTGCTGGCCAGCAAGGTTCACTTCAACGAAGGCGGCCTTTCCGCCGACGCCATCAAACGCGAGATCGAAGGCTCGCTCAAGCGCTTGGGCATCGACTACCTAGACCTCTACATCATCCACCGCTTCGATTACGACGTTCCCATGGAAGAGACCATGGAAGCGCTCAACGACCTGGTGCGCGAGGGCAAGGTTCGCGCGCTCGGCGCCAGCGCCATGTATGCCTACCAGCTGCACAACCTGCAGATCGTCGCACGCGACCACGGATGGATGCCCTTTACGAGCATGCAGTGCCACTACAACCTGCTGTACCGAGAGGACGAGCGGGAGATGATTCCGGTGTGCCGCCAGTTTGACATGGCCCTTACGCCATACAGCCCCATGGCGTCGGGACACCTCTGCCGCCCCACGTGGGAAAGCTCGAGCACACGTGGCACCACCGACACGACCATGGCCAACAAGTATGACCATGACCGCGCCATCGACATGCCCATCGTTGAGCGCGTGGCCAAAGTTGCCGCCGATCATGACGTGCCGATGCCGCAGATTGCGCTGGCGTGGCACTGGGCGCGTGGGGTCGAGGCACCCATCGTGGGCTGCTCCAAGCCCGAGCGCGTCGACGATGCCGTGGCAGCGCTCGAAATAACCCTCTCCCCCGCCGAGATCGACTTCCTCGAAGCGCTCTATCAACCGCACGCGCTCGTTGGACCCAAGGCCCGCCCCGGCGAAAAGCCACTTGCCGGCACTACCAAAGTCAAAACCGCAAAGTGACGACATGGACGACAGCATCATCAACGGCCTGCACGACGCCGGCTGCAGCAAAGAGCTCATTGAGCTGTACGGCTCGGCCACCAGCGACTGCGCGCGGATTTGTCTACTAAAACGGTATCGTCGCGAATTGCTCGACGATATCCACTCGGGACAACAGAAACTCGAGCGCCTTGACTATCTCATCTACCGGCTACGCAACGCTTCAACCGAATGCAGGACAAACCGCACGGCATCGCGGTCATGAGAAAGCGCCAAATGCACCTCAGCATAAGGTCCAAACCACAGCAACGAAAGGAACTCCATTGGTTAAGACACTTGTAGCATATTTCAGCGCAACGGGCACCACGAAGAACGTTGCATGTCGCCTGGCTCGTGTAGCGGACAGCGACCTGTTCGCCATTGTACCCGCCAACCCATACACAAGCGCCGACCTCGACTGGCGCGACAAACGAAGCCGCAGCACACTCGAGGCAGCCGATCCCTCCTGCCGTCCCGGCCTCACCTCCCGGGTCGAGCGCATCGAAGACTACGACACCATCTTTTTGGGATTTCCCATCTGGTGGTACGTGGCACCGGCGATTGTCAACACATTCCTCGAGTCTTACGACCTGACAGGCAAAACAATCGTCCTGTTTGCCACCTCGGGCGGGAGCGGAATGGGCAAGACGGCGTCGATCCTTAGAGCAAGCGCTCCAGGCGCAAAGATCGTTGACGGCGGCGTCCTCAACAACGTAAGCGACACCGAACTCGAGAAGTTCGCAGCAAGACACCTCTAGCGCGGCGCGTCGGAGGCCCAAGTCGACAATCCGCCCAAAACAGAAGCGGTCACCCGGTACCAACTACCCCTCCAGCCGTCCCTGCGCAACGAAGGTGAATACTTTCCCGCGAAGTGAACGAGTGAAAACGGGCCCCGAAGCATTCGCACTTTTGGATGCAAAAACCGCAGGATTTGACTGGCAAAACCGCAGGAAATTGCATCTTAAAAGTGTCGATACTTCGGGGGTCCATTTTGACTCGTTCACTTCTCGGAAAAGTATTAGGCCTCGAATTCACAAGCCGCTCAATGTGACAAAGGGACCGTCCCTTGTCACATTATTCAGAGCGCAGGGCCTCCACGGGATCCTTCCTGGACGCGCTGCGGGCCGGCAGCAGGCCAGCGAAAACCGTCAGCAGCACCGAAATCGCAATGAGCACCAGCGCATCCTGCACGGGCAGGCTCATCAGGTTGGGGACCTGTTTGGCCGCAAGCGCCCAGGCATTGACCGGGAAGCTCACGAGTACTACCACGACAATGGCAAAGACGCCGGCGATGAGGCCCTCGATAAAGGTCTCGGCATTGAATACGTTAGCCACGTTGCGCTTCGACGCGCCGATCGCACGCAGGATGCCAATCTCCTTTTTGCGTTCCAGCACGCTGATGTAGGTGATGATGCCGATCATGATGGAGCTCACGACCAGGCTGATGCTCACGAATGCGATGAGCACCAAGCTGATGGTGTTCACGATGTCGGTCACCGAGCCCATGATGATGCCCATGTAATCGGTGTACGAGATTGCCTGCTCATCATGGCCAGCGGCTTTGACCTGTTTGTTGTACGCATCGATATGGTCGAGTACGCGCTCCTTGGCCTCAAAGTCACGCGGGAAAATCTTGACCGAGATGGGGTCTGCCTCATCCGCATAGCCCAACGTGGTCAGATTGTTGTCGTAGGTGAGCTTCGATGCCTTGGCATAGCTCATCATGAGCGAACTCAGGTCCTCGGCGTCCATGTTGAAGTGAATGGCATTGGCAAAGGCGCTCGCATCCACACGCATAGCGCTCGCCAGGTTGGCAAAACTCGAAGACATCTGCGTCGCCATCTGGTCCATGAGCCCTGCAGCGCCCGCCTTGAGCTGGGACGATACCGTCGACGCTATCTGCTCGCTGATTGTCTTCATCACCTGGTCCATAGCCTGCTGCAGATACGGGGCCAGCTGCTTTTGCACATAGTCGGTCATCGCCTGCTGGAGACGCTCTGCCAGGGAATCGCCGCCGAGGGCCTTGAGCTGAGCCAGGCATTGTTGGGCTGCGGCATCATTCTCAAGATATGTCGAGAATGCGGCAGCGAGCTTTGACGCGTCTTTAAGATCTTCGGGTGACAGCGCCCTAAACTGATCAGACCGCAAAAAGCCCTCAAAAAGTTGGTTGGCAAGCGTTCCCACCTGCTGCATTTGCTCGGGCGTGAGTTCCAGACCGTCAAAGATACCCGAGAAATCTGGGGCCGGTGCTTTTGCCATGATGTCACTGAAGTCGATATCCTTGCCAACGTCCGAAAGGTCAATGTCCAGCCCGGACAAGTCAAGACCCGACAGGTCCATACCGCCGGCCGCACCCGAGAGTGCAGACGCATCAAACGAGAACGCGCTCTTGAGCGCCGCCTCGTCCACACTGAACATGCTGCCCAGATCCACGCCTTGCTTGGCCTCGCTCTGCAGTTCATCGAAAGACTTGCCCGTAAAGACATCCGTCTCGGGATGCGCAAGCTGCTCTTGCACAATCTGCGAAACGGCGGCGCGCTCCATAAGCTGGCGAGTCAGTGCATGCGTATAGGCAATGCCCGGAGACAACGCACTCGCATTGGCTGTCTCGTTAGGTCGCACCACGCCCACAATGCGCACGTCAATACCATCGGCAACCTTGGCGGCCATAAAGTCGGCATCGCCAGACATGTCGGTCCACATGCCGGTCTCTTCGTTTTTGCGATAGGCATCGGCCGGCGACAGCACCTTAAACGTCGTGGACAGCGCATTGTCGTAGGTAAAGTCGGCGCCGGTCTCGGGCGTCTCGATCTTACCGTCGGCCGTCATGGCGCTGTTAACCAGATCGTTGAGCTCATCGATATCCAGCGCACCGATGCTATAGAGCGTGTAGTCGCCCACCGTGCCGCGGCTCGAAAGCACCATTACGGCTTCGTTAGCAGACGTAGGCCAATGGCCGGCGACGACATCGTACTGGCTGTCGAGCAGACTCTGGTCGTCGATCATCTCGTTAAAGACCGAGGTTCCCATGGATTCCATGCTCACCGTTGCCGCCGAGCTCGCGCCGCCGCTCATGGCCTCGGTCATAGCGTTGGGAACAAGTCGAACGGGCTTCTCATTGCCCTTGCCGGCACGATAGACAACCGGCGATACACCGTAGCCGTACTGGATGGCATTGATCTCTTTATCGATGCCATCGCCACCGGCATCGAGCCATGCCTTAAAGCTCGTCATATCGTTAGATTTAACACTTGCAAACATATCCTTTACCGCCGTGACCACGGGGATCTTATCGGATCTCTGAGCCTTGCCGTCGGCGCTGCCGTCGGACGAACCCTCGTTCTTGGACGTATCGTCATCCGTGGCCCCCTGTCCGCCCATCATGGACGACAGGTCGTAATCCTGCTTGGAAATGGTGAGCGGGTAGCTCGAGAGCGTATCCTCCTCGACCTTTTTGATGTAGCCGTTTACGCCGTTGGACAGCGCCAGAATCGCCGCGATACCGATAATGCCAATCGAGCCCGCAAAGGCAGTCATGGCCGTGCGGCCCTTCTTGGTCATGAGGTTGCGGGCAGAAAGCCCCAGCGCCGTCACAAAGCTCATCGAGGTTTTGCGCGTAGGCTTGGCCTCGCGGCGCGTGGCGTCAGCGACATCGAAAGGGTCAGAATCGTCGGTGATCTTGCCGTCCGCCAGGTTAACGATGCGCGTGGCGTATTGGTACGCCAGCTCGGGATTGTGCGTGACCATGATGACCAGGCGGTCGCGTGCGACCTCCTTGAGCAAATCCATGACCTGCACGGACGTTGTGGAATCCAAGGCGCCGGTCGGCTCGTCTGCCAGCACGATCTCGGGATCGTTGATCAGGGCGCGGGCGATGGCCACGCGCTGCATCTGTCCACCCGAAAGCTGGCTCGGGCGCTTGTTCACGTGCTCGCCCAGACCAACTGCCTCGAGCGCCTCGCGCGCACGCTGGCGGCGCTCGGCATGGCCCACACCCGTAAGCGTCAGCGCTAGCTCAACGTTTTCCAAGATGGTCTGATGTGGGATAAGGTTATAGCTCTGAAACACAAAGCCGATGCGGTTGTTGCGATAGGCATCCCAATCGCGATCGTGAAAGTCCTTGGTCGAAATACCGTCGATTAGCAGGTCACCCGAGTCGAAGTGATCGAGTCCGCCGATAACATTGAGCATCGTAGTTTTACCCGAACCCGAGGGGCCCAGAATAGCCACGAACTCGTTATCGCGAAAAGCCAGGCTTACGCTGTCGAGCGCCACCTGCGTAAACGACTGCGTAACGTACCTTTTGCAAATACCTTTGAGCTCCAGCATGGACGGCAACCTCTCCCGCGCAGGCACCCTGCCCGCTCTCCCCCGCCGTTCGTATTCGACGCGTTTGTCCTACTCTATCCCCATTTTTTGCCGGCGCCAGTAAGGAATGTAACGAACCGCGCCAAAAAACGAACGGAACGGTGCCCCAAAAAAGAGGTCCCGAGCGGGACCTCTATATGGTGGAGCTTATCTTGAAAGGGAGCGGACTACTTCGCACAGCGGCGCACGATCCTCGCCATGCTTTACGCGTTTTCTACTGCTCGCTATTCGCAATCGCCTGGTCGATAAGCTTGTCGAGTGCTGCACGCTGCTCGGCGGAGCTGATGGCGCCCACGATGGGCTCCCCTACGATGTTGCCATTCTGATCGATGACATACGTTGTCGGGAACGAGAACAAATTTGACGTAAACTTACCGGCCTCGCTATCCGACTTGAACCAGATGTTCTTATATGTCACGCCCTTCTTGCTCAGCACGTCCTTGGCATCTGCAATCTCACCCTTGTTGCCATCGAGAGTAAAGGAATTGACGCCCACGACCTGGCCGCCCTTCTTGGCAAGCTCCTTATTCAGGTCCTCAAGGTCGCCCAACTCACCCACGCACGGCTTGCAAGTGGTGAACCAGAAGTTCATGACGGTGACCTTGTTCTTAGAGAACAGCTCGTCGCTGCTCACGTCGTTGCCATCCAGGTCTTTGCCCGTAAAGCTGGGGAACTTCGTCGCCTCGCTCGAAGCATTGGCACCAGCCGTCATGCCAGCGGTCGAAGCGTCGACGCTCTCGCCTGCGCTCGGCGTGCTTCCACAGCCGGGGAACTCCTTCTCCAAGCTCTCGAGCTTGTCCTCGATCTCCTTGATCTGCTGTGCACCGGCCTTGAGCGTCTTAAGCTCATCCGCCGTGAACTCATCCTTGGCACCATCGATGGTCTTGAGCAGGAAATCGCCGTAATTGCTGCCATCCTCAATCATTGCCGAGTCTTTATTTGCCGCATTGAATACCTTTTCCCACAGCGCGTTATCACTCGAAAAGATATCGTTCTCCTTCTGCATGAGTTTTGCATACAACTCGGCGGCCTCGTCGGCATTGGCCGGCTTCTGCGCAGTGAGTTCTGCGATCTTAGGATCGGAGCTCGCAGATTCGCTCGCATTGCCACCGGGCGCCGAACATGCCACAAGGCACAAGGCCAATACCGGCACCATAAACAGGGCCGCAATCTTAGAAAGCTTCATAGTCATTCCTCCGTTTTGTCGAAGCTTGTTTACTTTTTATCGGCGGTCAAGGGAAGCTTTTCCGCCGACACATCCAGGCCATAGCGATAGCTGATGGCATCGACAGGACAGGCCCCGATGCACTTTCCGCACCGGATGCATTCGGCATGATTGGGCGAGTGGACCACATCAACGTCCATCTGACAAACCTTTGAGCACTTGCCGCACGAGACACATTTGCATGCATCGACCCGGATCCCCAGTAGGGATACCTTATTCATGAGCGCATAGAATGCGCCGAGTGGACAAATCCATTTGCAGAAGGGGCGATAGAACAAAACGCTCAGCACTACCACGGCAATGAGAACGGCAAGTTTCCAAGTAAAGAGATGTCCCAACGCAGATCGAATGCCGGCATTGGCAATGGCCAGCGGAATGGCGCCCTCGAGCACGCCCTGCGGACAGACGTATTTGCAAAAGAATGGATCCCCCATCCCCAGGTCGTTGACCACCAGCACAGGCAGCAATACCACAGCAAACAGCAGCACAACGTATTTGATATACGTAAGCGCCTTGAGCCTTTTTGTCGAAAGCTTTTTGCCGGGGATCTTGTGCAGCAGCTCCTGCAGCCAGCCAAACGGGCACAGAAAGCCGCATACAAAGCGTCCCAGCAGCACGCCGAGCAAAATGAGCGTACCGGTGACGTAGTAAGAAAAGTTGAACTTGGATGAACCTACCACCGCCTGGAACGACCCGATGGGGCACGCACCCGATGCCGCGGGGCACGAATAGCAATTAAGTCCAGGTACGCAGACTGTTTTTCCCGCGCCCTGATAGATGCCGCCTTTGGCAAAGTTTGGCAGGTGAATGTTGGTAATAAGTGTTGCCGCCGCCTGAATGAATCCGCGAAATCGGGCCAAAACATGCGACGCAGTGTTTTCTCTTTTATCCAATTCCGATACACTCCAAGCACAGCCTAATCGCTTTGGCCAGCACGGCATCCGCCTCGCCACGCATAACACCAAAGCACACCATGGCAATTCCGACGATCAACAAAGCGACCTGTACCACGGGTTTTACCGCTTTGAACAACACGACCACTCCTTTCGTTACGCGACCATTGGACCATATCGACTATAAAATCCGTGTTAAGCGCGATTTGGAATGTGCAAGGAGACTGTTATGCGTATTTTGATCGTCGAAGACGAGCGAGCACTGTGCGATGCAATCGCGCGCAGTTTGCGAAACTTGGCGTACAGCGTCGACTGCTGTCACGATGGACAGGAGGCGCTCGACCTGCTGGGCGTCGAAGTCTTTGACCTCGTGGTACTCGACCTCAACCTTCCCCGTATCGACGGCATGACCGTGCTCAGGGAACTTAGGAAAACCGACTGCGAGACCAAGGTGCTGATTCTGTCCGCGCGTGGCGAAGTATCCGATAAGGTCGACGGACTCGATGCCGGCGCCAACGATTACCTCACCAAGCCGTTTCATCTGGACGAACTTGCGGCAAGGATCCGCAGCCTCACCCTCAGGCGCTTCGCACAAAGCGACATAGTATTAACCTGCGGAAAACTCAGCTTTGACACCAAGGCGCGCATCGCTTCCGTGGGCAGCGAGGCCTTATCTCTTACACGCAAGGAAACGGGAATCTTGGAATACCTGATGCTTAATCAGGGGCGACCGGTAAGCCAAGAGGAGCTTATCGAGCACGTTTGGGATAGCACCGTGAACAGCTTTAGCAACGCAACCCGCGTTCACATCTCGTCGCTCCGAAAAAAGTTGCGCAGCGCTTTGGGATACGACCCGATTCGCAATCGGATTGGAGAGGGCTACGTTATGGAGGATAGCGAATGAAAAGGCTTTCGCTGCAATGGCGCATAACGATCATGACGGCGCTGCTGACGTGTGCGGCGTGCGTGCTGACGAACTGCCTGGTCGGCTATACGGGCATGCGCTATATGGATGCCATCGGCAGTGACATCTCGGCCTTTAACGCTGCCGGCGCGGATTCGCCCCAGGTGTTCGACCCAACGAAAACGGCCCTCGATGACAAGGTCACAATCGTCGTAAACGACGCACAGGAGTCTTTTGGCACGACAGCCTGGTACATCACGGCTGGAGTCACACTCCTTGGCGGCGCGCTGGCATACTTTGTGAGCGGTCGTGCGCTCAAACCGCTACGGGCTTTTGCAACCCAGGTTGAGCGTGTGCAGCCTGACAACCTAAGCGAAATCAGACTCAGTAAAGATGTGCCCACCGAGCTACAACGATGCAGCGCCTCTTTCAACGACATGATCTCCCGTCTTGGCGAAGGGTTCTCTGCACAGCGTCAGTTTACCGGCAACGCCGCACACGAGCTGCGCACCCCGCTCGCCCTTATGCAAGCGCAGATTGAACTATTCATCTCCGAACACTCCGGTTTGCAACCCGAAACAGCCGAGCTGCTCGGCCTGCTACAAGAACAAACCGAGCGAATGTCGCGGATGACCAAGGCATTACTCGAGATGAGTGAGCTTCGCAGCATTCCTTGCGGGGACGCTGTTGAACTCGGTCCCTTGTCCGAAGAGGTCCTCACCGACCTTGCGCCACTTGCCGAGGATAAGGACATAACCCTCGATTGCGCTGGAGACGCTTTAGTAATCGGCAGCGACACGCTCCTCTATCGGCTGGTGTTGGTCGAAAATGCCATCCGTTACAGCCGCCCCGGCTCGACTGTCAACGTCTCCATCAGCGACAACGACAGCAACGTGTTCCTGCGAGTCGAGGACCAGGGCCCGGGAATACCCAAGAAGTACCGAGAGAGCATCTTCCAGCCGTTCTTTCGCCTGGATAAATCCCGCAGCAGGGCATACGGCGGCGCAGGACTCGGGTTAGCGCTTGTTTGGGAGATTGCAGCGCTTCACGGTGGCACGGTAGAGGTCGAAGAAAGTTCCGAGAACGGGACCACCATGCTCGTAAGCCTTCCAAAACGATCCGCAGCGTCAACCGAACAGTAAAACGAAAGGGGTCCCGAGCAACAGGAGTACAATTGCTGCATTGTTGCCAGCTGTTGGGAGATGGAAGATGGACTGCGATGGCTACCCATGCGTTCCCATGCCGTTGATGTGCACCGCCTTTGTGCCGGGGCAGATTGACGCTGCGGTTGCAGGCATTTCCGACCCCGATTCGCGCGCCATTGCCACGGCAGAAGCGTTGTACTTTCGCGGGCAGGCCACCCTTGCTGCCAAGACGGCGCGCCCCTATCTTGACGCCACCGATCCCGCGCTGCGCTATTCCGCATGCTTTATCTGCGGATACGCCAGTCTGTCGCTCAACCGTATCGCCGACGCCCGCCGGTGCCTTGCTGGCATCCTCGATACGCCGGCCGACGAGGAGTCGCCCGCCGTCCACGCCACGCATATCCTGTTCGCCTCGGCCGCGAGCGTCCTGCTGCACTTGCCCTCCCCGTATTCTGCCGAAGAGTTTTATCCACTAGCGGCGCATCTGCCCGAAGGTCTGCGCCTGTTCGCCAGCTACGTGATGGCGCACGCCTTGTATCTGCGCGGCGAATACGGCCGCAGCCTGGGCATGGCGGAAAATGCCCTGATTATGAAACAGGGAAGCTATCCGATCTCGGAACTGTTCCTGCACCTGGCGGCTTCCATGGCATGCATGAGCCTCAAGGACATCGACGCCGCAAAGGCACACTTCGGAGCCGCTTGGAACATTGCGCGCCCCGACGGCCTTATCGAGCTCATTGGCGAGCACCACGGCCTTTTGCAGGGGCTCATCGAGGCATGCCTAAAATCGCAATACCCAGACGATTTCGCACGTATCATCGAGATTACGTATCGATTCAGCTACGGCTGGCGGCGCATCCACAACCCCGATTCAGGCGAGGACGTGGCCGACGATTTAACGACCACGGAGTTCACCATGGCCATGCTCGCCTGCCGCGGATGGACCAACGCCGAAATCGCACGCCACATGGAAGTTTCGCCGGGCACCGTTAAAAACCGCCTATCAGGAGTGTATGCCAAACTTGGTATCGGAACTCGCGCCGAGCTGGTCGCGCATATGTTGCGTTAGCGACCGGGCCGCCAAGCGCATCGAACGCGTTCCGGAACCCGGCGCTTCGCTCGATTAATTTGGACATTTTGACCCTTGAATGGCACTACCGCCACGTGGCGCCTTCTCGCAAAATTGGATTATTTCCACCGATACCTGCGGGATGGGAGCCAAAGATGCTTGATCGCCGTTCGTTACTTGTTGCCGGAGCGTCCTCGCTGGCGAGCATTATGTTGCCGCGCGTGCCGGGAAGCGCAAACGCCTTCATACTGCCGTTCGCCCCCACCGAGGCATACGCCGATGAAGATGATCCCTTCAAGGTCTTGGTGCTCTCGCGTACCATGTTTGGTGTGGTCGTGGTCGACGTCGCCAACAAGAATACGCCCATCACGGGCGCCCAGGTCACGCTCACATCGCGCTATGCCGCAGGCAAGCAGCTCACCGCCACGACCGATGACGAGGGCACAGCCATCTTTGAAATCGCGCCGCTTTCGGAAGGCTACGTGGACGAGGCAACGCTTCTCGACGCGTACGACTTTAACGGCGGTATCTCCATCAGCATGAAAGGCTACCGCGATGTCGAGATTCCCCTCGCGCGTATCCAGGGTGGCACCGCCATAACCGCGCCCACGCGTCCGCTTTCCGACGGCGAGCCGTACTTCCGCCAGCTCACATTCGACGAATGGGACATCCAGTACGCCGACGCTACGTTCATGGCATTGCCGAAGGACGACACGGCAAACGACCAACCCAACACGCACGCCTTTACCGTGCAGGCACATCTGCCACAGGGTGGACAGGCAACGCTGCGCATCAACAAGGTAATGCCCGACACGAGCAGCTCACCCGAAACCGTCACGCAGATTGGCCAAGTCAAGGCCAGCGCATCGGGCACGAATAATCTGGCGACGTTCACACTCGAAGACAAGTTCCTCGATGCAGCGTCAAACCTTCTGGAGGAAGGATGCAAGCTGCGCTTTGTCCTCGACTATCAGGGCAAAACCTATACACTCTCCTCCCCCATGGCCGTTGTCACCGCGCCGGCCGCAAAGGCAGAATCGGGCTCGACCACCATCATTCCCACTACCATGGACCAAGAGATCACTCCGTTTGATTTTCCGGCGGCGTTTCCCGGCATCGGCGGCAATAAGTTCACGTGCTGGATGCCCACATTTCCGATCCTCTTCGATTTCTCGTTTTCCGGATACGTGCTGTTTGGCGGAGGATACAAACCGGTCGGCTACATGAACGATTCGGGCAATCCGGATCCGGAATACTGGAAGAAATCGCCGCGTGAGTCGGGCGCCAAGCAGGCAAACCGCTACCTCGACGAAATGGAGGGGAAGTGGAATCAGTATAAGAGTATGAGTGCCGGTTCGGGCACCGATCCAAGAAACACCAAGCTGCTTCGTCACCACTGCACGCTGCTGTTTACGATGGATATCGCCACACAGCTGTACGGCTCGCTCGCCTACGATTGGGTGGGCAAAACCTGGGGCAACAACAACGACCCCGCATACGGCAATATTAAGGCCCTCTTCCAGGTAAGAACCGACCTCAATTGGACCGAGCAGTTTACCCTAGGACCGGTGCCGTTTTTCCTAAACGTCAACCCCTGGGTGCTGGCAAAACTGGCGCTCGCCGTGGGCGCCCACACGCACGGTAGCGGCGCGGCGTTTTTCAAGAACATTTCGCTCGACTATTCCAACACGTCGGGATCGTTCACCATCCAGATCGGGCTTGCCGTCACCTTTGGCGCCGGCGTTGCAGGCGTCGCCTCGTCTGCCGTGCGCGGCGCCGCATCCCTCACGCTGTTCATTGGGTACGAGAAGGCAGATGGACACCAGCTTCCGCGGCTGCGCGTGGGTGCAGACGTCGATGTCGATGTGATACTCCAGTTCGTAATGTTCAAGTGGACCACCAAGGCTTGGTCGGGGTCGTGGCCCACACTCCTCGATTCGTGGAATATGTCGGTGAACAATGGCGACCAGTATGTACTCCAGCGCTCTGAGCTCGCATTGGGTGGAGATACGCCTTATACGCTGGATGCCCGCTTCGGCACGCCCGGCAACATCGAGGCGGGCGGCGTGCCGCAATTTATCGCATCGGCCACCATCGTCACCAACGCCGAGCTGCTCGCAC
>USNA01000002.1 GCA_900555955.1 uncultured Collinsella sp.
CGAGGCCGAGCGCAAAATGAATTCTAAAAAACACCTTGCCAAATAGGAGCGTCAGGACGCAAGAAGCCCTCGCCGCACGAAGTGCGCAGCGAGGGCTTCTTGCATGTCCGAGGACGTTTTGGGAGGTAGCCCAAACAGCCCCGGCGATCCTGCGGGAGTTAAACCCCTTTAGAACTTGTCGTGGAAGGTACGCGCAATGACCTCGTCCTGCTGCTCCTTGGTGAGCGTGTGGAAGTTCACGGCATAGCCGGAAACGCGGATGGTCAGCTGCGGGTACTTCTCGGGGTGAGCCTGAGCGTCGAGCAGCGTCTCACGGTTGAAGACGTTGACGTTCAGGTGGTGGCCACCCTTCTCGGCGTAAGCGTCGAGCATGTGGACCAGGTTATCGGCCTGAGTCTCGGAAACTTCAGAAACCTTCATAATGTGTCTCCTTCGATTAATAGGAGCCGGCCGAAACCGGCGCGCTAATCAGTAATCGTTATTGTTAGTATAGCACTAACAATAGTTACTCGCCCAGCTGATCAAGGTCGATATCGCCAAAGAACACCTGGTCCTCCTTGCCGAGCGCACTCGGGATGATGGAGAAGGTGTTGGAGATGCCGTCCTGAGCATCGCGGAACGGGAGCTTGGAAACCGAAGACAGCGAAGCGATGGCGCCGTGGCTATCGCGCTTGTGCATGGGGTTAGCACCCGGGGCAAACGGCTGGCCAGCCTTGCGGCCGTCGGGCGTGGAGCCGGTCTTCTTACCGTACACGACGTTGGAGGTAATGGTCAGAACCGAGGTCGTGGGCACGGAGTTGCGGTAGGTGTCGTTCATGCGGATGTACTCCATGAACTGGTGCACAACGTCGTGAGCGATCTGGTCGACGCGGTCGTCGTCGTTACCGTACTTGGGGAACTCGCCCTCGGTCTCGAAGTCGACGATGATGCCGTTCTCGTCACGTACGGGGTGGACCTTGGCGTACTTGATGGCGGACAGGGAGTCAGCCACGACGGAAAGGCCGGCGATGCCCGTAGCGAACCAGCGGTGCACGTGCTTGTCGTGCAGAGCCATCTGAATGCGCTCGTAGCAGTACTTGTCGTGCATGTAGTGAATGATGTTCAGCGAGTTGACGTACACGCCAGCAAGCCACTTCATCATGTCGTTGTACTTGGCCACAACGTCGTCGTAATCGAGCGTATCGCCCTCGACGGCGCGGTACTTGGGGCCGACCTGCTTCTTGGAGACCTCGTCAACACCGCCATTGAGTGCATACAGCAGGCACTTGGCCAGGTTGGCGCGGGCACCGAAGAACTGCATCTCCTTGCCGATGCGCATGGAGGACACGCAGCAGGCAATGCCGTAGTCGTCGCCGTGATAGACGCGCATGAGGTCGTCGTTCTCGTACTGGATCGAGGAGCTGGCGACGGAAGTCTTGGCGCAGAACTTCTTGAAGTTCTCGGGCAGACGGGTCGACCACAGAATGGTCATGTTGGGCTCGGGGCTGGTGCCCATGTTCTCGAGCGTGTGCAGGTAGCGGTAGCTCATCTTGGTAACGAGCGTACGGCCGTCAACACCCATGCCGCCGATGGACTCGGTGACCCACTGCGGATCGCCGGTGAACAGGGCCTGGTACTCGGGGGTACGGGCAAACTTGACCATGCGGAGCTTCATGATGAAGTGATCCACGAACTCCTGGATCTGCTCCTCGGTGAAGGTACCGTTGGCAAGGTCGCGCTCAGCATAGATGTCGATGAACGTAGAGGTACGGCCGATGGACATAGCGGCGCCGTTCTGCTCCTTGACGGCAGCAAGGTAGGCGAAGTACATCCACTGGATGGCCTCCTGCGTGTTGGTAGCAGGGTTGGAAATGTCGAAACCATAGGTCTCGGCCATCATCTTGAGCTCGCCGAGGGCGCGGATCTGCTCCTGCAGCTCCTCACGATCGCGGATGTTGTCGGCGGTCATGACCGTCGGGGTGGAAGCCTTCTGGGCCTCCTTGTCCTTGATCAGGTAGTCGACGCCGTACAGGGCAACACGACGGTAGTCGCCGATGATGCGGCCGCGGCCATAGCCATCGGGCAGACCGGTGATGATGTGAGCCGAGCGGCAAGCACGCATCTCGGGGGTGTAGACATCGAAGACGCCAGCGTTGTGAGTCTTGCGCTCGAAGGTGTAGCGCTCGACAACGTTCTCGTCGACCTTGTAGCCGTGCTGGCTGGCGGCCTGGCAAGCGATGCCGGTAGCCTTCATCCAGTTGACGTGCAGCGCGCGCTTGAGCGGCTTGTCGGTCTGGAGGCCGACGATGGTCTCCTTCTCGCGGTGGGCGTTATCGATGTAGCCAGCGGGGTGGCTCACGATACCCGTGACAGTCTTGGTGTCCATATCGAGGACACCGCCCTGCTCGCGCTCCTTGAGCAGCAGGTCGAGAACCTCGCCCCACAGCTCCTTGGTACGCTCGGTCGGACCGGCGAGGAACGACTCGTCGCCCTCATAGGGGGTGTAGTTCTTCTGGATGAAGTCTCGGACGTCAACTTCTCCCGTCCAGATGCCTTCCTTGAAGCCTTCCCATGCCTCCTGCATTGTGTAACCACGCTCCTAGTTACGTGTAATGCGGCGCTCTCTCACACCGCTGCTTATTGAATTCTTGAATTATCGGCTTGCACTACCGGCTTCTTCCGTTCTTCACCACACGTTGGTACAGGGAAAAACGTTTGTCCACCTTGGAACTGCAACCCAAAACCCAAGATTTCACCCGTTTGAGAAGGATAACATAGCCACCCCCTTCATCAGGGCTGTTATATGTTTCTTTTTTTATACCATTAGGGCGTTTTTAACAAATCCGCAGGAAATGCGAGCGCGAGCAACTACCGTTCACCGATTTGTTTGGTATTTTTCCTTGCCTTTGTACGACGTTCGCTCTAGCTGTTATGCCAGCTTTAGCAGAGTAAAGTGCCTCTGAGTAGGCTTTGGGACATGCCTTACGATCTACCCCTTACTTTGCTGATACCGACGGTGTACGGAGGTCGCCTAAAGGTTGTTTTCTAGGCATGACCCAAAATCTACCGTATAGGGTGCGCGTGCAAGGGTATCATCTTTCACCGAAAATAGTTTCTAGTGTTAGGGGTTTTCGGTGGAAGATACCGATTTCCATGAGCTTGGACGTCAGCTCCTTACTGAGTTTGGCGGCATTCACCAGCGCGTTTCGCGCTTTGTGGACAAAGTTCTCAGCGGCGAGATGGCCGTCATGCGCGCCCTCATGCTCGCTGGCGGTTCGCTCACGCCGAGCGAACTCGCTGATCGTGCCTGGGTCTCGAGCGCCCGCATCGCCAATATCTTGCGCGCCCTCGAGGCCAAGGGTTGGATTGAGCGCGAGCACTCAAAGACCGACCGTCGTCGCGTACACGTCACGGTGACCGACAAGGGATTCCAGGATCTCGAAATCAAACGACGGGAATTCGAGGAGCGCACCGCGGCCTTCCTCGAGCAGCTCGGCGAAACAGATACCCAAGAGATGGTGCGCCTTCTAAGACGTGCCAACGAAATTATCGACCGCAATCAAGAAAGGAGAGATGCCGAGTGAGGATTCTCAAGCTCTTTAAAAAGCACGTCCTGGCACTGTTCACAGCTATCGTACTTATCGTAATCAGCTGCAACGCCGATCTGGCGCTGCCTACCTATATGAGCGACATCGTCGACGTGGGCGTGCAGCAAGGCGGCATCGCCTCGCCCGTGCCCGACACCATTCGCGCCGAATCGCTCGACGACCTCGAACTCTTCATGAGCGCCAAGGACGCCAAGGCTGTGGAGGCCGTGTTTAGCAAGGCTGACAAAAACGGCATTCGAACGTACAAGGGCACCGAGGAAGAGCGTGCCGATGGAGGCAAAATTACCGACATTATGAGCCTGCCCGAGACCGTCGTCCTTTCGCTCAACCAGGGCATCGACGCCGACTCCATGGGAGACATGACCGGCACGTCCAGCGAGAAAGACAGCGACGCCGCTCAGACCATGCCCACGCCCGAGCAAATGGCAGCGATGACGCCCGAGCAGCTCGCCGAGATGCAGCAGAAGGCCGCAGCGGCGCAGAATATGCAAAAGCAGATCGACGCCGACGGCGGCAAGATCACCATGAAGAGCCTGCGCCTGGGTGTCGAGGGCGGTCTGGTAGACCAAAGCAAGCTCGTCGAGGGCGCCAACGAAATGGCGGACAAAATGGGCTCCATGTCGGGCTCCATCGTCACCCAGCGCGCCGTGAGCTATGTACAGGACGAGTACAAGGCGCAGGGCATCGACCCCGCCGACGTGCAGAACGCCTACCTGGGCCGCATGGCGACCACGATGTTTGGTCTGTGTCTGGTGTCGCTGGTCGCCACCATCCTGACCGGTGCCGTGGCTTCGCGCACCGCCTGCTCCATCGCACGCGACCTGCGCCGCGAGACCTTCAACAAGGTTATGCACTTCTCGCCAGCCGAGGTGGGCAAGTTTAGCCAGGCCTCGCTCATCACCCGCTGCACCAACGACATTCAGCAGATTCAGATGGCCGCAACCCTGTTTATCCGCATGTGTCTGATGGCGCCCGTCATGGGCATCGTCGCCGTCATGCGCGTCCTGGCCAACCACACCGGCCTGGAGTGGACCATCGCCGTGGCCATCATCGCGGTCTCGGCCGTCGTCGGCGTGCTTATGGGCCTCACTATGCCCAAATTCAAAAAGATGCAGAGCTTTGTGGACCGCGTGAACCTTACCGCCCGCGAGCTGCTCGACGGCCTTATGCCTATCCGCTCGTTCAACCGCGAGGAGCATGAGCTCGAGCGTTTTGACAAGGCTTCGCTCGACCTGATGACCACGCAGCTCTACACCAACCGCGCCATGAGCTTTATGATGCCGCTCATGATGCTGGTCATGAATTGCATCACCGTGCTTATCGTCTGGTTTGGCGCGCAGGGCGTGTCCGACGGCGTGATGCAGGTCGGCAACATGATGGCGTTTATCTCCTACACCATGCAGATCGTCATGGCGTTTATGATCCTCACCATGGTTTCGGTCATCCTGCCCCGCGCCGAGGTCGCAGCCGAGCGCGTGGAAGAGGTCATCACCTGCCCCACGAGCATCAACGACCCCTCCTCGCCCAAACTGCCCGCGACCAGCGCGTCACGCGGTGAGCTCACCTTCCGCGACGTGAGCTTCCAGTATCCCGATGCCCGCGCCGATGTCATCAGCGGCGTGAACTTCACCACGCATGCCGGTCAGATGCTCGGCATCATTGGCTCCACGGGCTCGGGCAAGTCCACGCTCGTGCAGCTGATTCCGCGCCTGTACGACGTCACAGGCGGCAGCATTTCGCTCGACGGCATCGACGTGCGTGACATGACCCTTTCCGAGCTACGCCGCCGTATTGGTTATATCCCGCAGCAGGGTCGCCTGTTCTCGGGCACCGTCGAGAGCAACCTCAAGTTTGCCGGCGATATGGTGAGTGACGAGGATATGCGCCAGGCGGCACGCGTCGCCCAGGCGGAGGACTTTATCGCCGGGCGCGAGGGCGGCTACGACTCCCCCATCAGCCAGGGCGGATCCAATGTCTCGGGCGGCCAGCGCCAGCGCCTGGCCATCGCCCGCGCGTTGGCCAAAAAGCCCGAGGTCGTGGTGTTCGATGACTCGTTTAGTGCCCTCGACTACAAGACCGACGCGCGCCTGCGCGAGGAGCTGGCCAAAAACGTTACCGACGCCGCACTCGTGGTCGTGGCCCAGCGCATCGCGACCATCATGCACGCCGACCAGATTATCGTGCTCGACGACGGCCACGTGGTGGGCACTGGCACACACGAGGAGCTGCTGCACAGCTGCCCGGCGTACCTGGAGATCGCACAGTCGCAGCTTTCCGCCGAGGAGCTGGGGCTTACCCAAGAAGAAATTGCAGCCGTCACGGAAGGAGGCGAGCGCTAATGGCAGACGAGACCAAGACTCAGATTCCCAAGCCCACCCGCCGGCGCGGTCCTATGGGCCGTATGGGTGGCATGGGCCGCGGCGAAAAGGCCAAGGACTTTAAAGGCACCATGAGGCAGCTGCTCGGCTATATCGGCCAGCACAAGATTGCCGTGTTTGCTGCCGTCGCCTTTGCCGTGTGCTCGGTCATCTTTAACATTGTGGGGCCCAAGGTGCTCGGCCAGGTTACCACCAAACTGTTCGAAGGCCTGGTTGCCAAGGTCAACGGCACCGGCGACGTCGACTTTGACTGGATCGCCAAGACGCTCGGCTTTTTGCTCTGCCTGTATCTGGCAAGCTCTGTTTGCAGCCTCATCCAGGGCTGGCTCATGACCGGCGTCACGCAAAAGATCTGCTATCGCATGCGCAAGGAGATCGCCGCCAAGATCGCTGTCGTTCCAATGAGCTACTTCAACGGCCACAGCAAGGGCGACGTGCTCAGCCGCATCACCAACGACGTCGATACGCTGGGCCAGTCGCTCAACCAGAGCGTGACCCAGCTCATCACGTCGGTGACGCAGATTATCGGCGTGCTCGTCATGATGCTGTCGATCAGCCTGCCGCTCACCGGCGTCACCGTGCTCACGCTGCCGGCCGCCGCGATTATCCTGACCGTAATGATTCACTTCTCGCAGCCATACTTCCGAGAGCAGCAGCAGGTTCTGGGTGCCGTCAACGGCATTATCGAGGAGGATTTTGCCGGCCAAAACGTCATTCAGGTGTTCGACCGCGCCGAGGCCTCAATCGAGGAGTTCGACCGTCAAAACGACCGCCTCTTTATTAGTGGCTGGCGCTCGCAGTTCCTGTCGGGCCTGATGATGCCGCTTATGAGCTTGGTGGGCAACATGGGCTACGTGGGCGTCGTCGTGGTGGGCGCGCAGCTCGCACTGACCGGCAATGCCACGCCCGGCGACATCCAGAGCTTTATCCAGTACGTTCGCAACTTTACGCAACCCGTGCAGCAGCTGGGCAACGTGAGCAACACGATGCAGTCGATGGCCGCCGCCACCGAGCGCGTGTTTGAGTTCCTGGCCGCGCCCGAGGAGGAGCAGAAGGCCGACGCGCAGATTCCCGAGAAGCGCCCCGGCCACGTGGAGTTTGACCATGTGAAGTTTGGCTACACGCCCGACAAGACCATCATCCACGACTTTAGCTGCGAGGCGCAGCCCGGCCAGACCATCGCCATCGTCGGTCCCACCGGCGCCGGCAAGACCACGCTCATCAAGCTGCTGCAGCGCTTCTACGATGTGGACGGCGGTTCGCTGCGTGTCGAGGGCGTCGACGTGCGCGACTGGGACCGCGCGGCGCTGCGCGGCGAGTTTGCCATGGTGCTGCAGGATACCTGGCTGTTTAACGGCACCATCCGCGAGAACATCCGCTACGGACGCCCCGATGCGAGCGATGCCGAGGTCGAAGCCGCCGCGCGCGCCGCACGTTGCGACCACTTTATCCATACGCTTGCCGGCGGTTATGACTTTATGATCAACGAGGAGGGCACCAACCTGTCGCAGGGTCAGCGCCAGCTCGTGACCATCGCCCGTGCCATTTTGGCCGACCGCCCGGCGCTGATTCTGGACGAGGCGACTTCCAACGTCGACACCCGCACCGAGGAGCTTATTCAGCGCGCCATGGATGCGCTGATGCAGGGCCGTACCAGCTTTGTCATCGCGCACCGCCTGTCCACGATCCGCAACGCCGACGTAATCTTGGTAATTCGCGACGGCGACATCGTCGAGAAGGGCACACATGACGAGCTACTCGCCCAGGGTGGCTTCTATGCCGACCTGTATAACTCGCAGTTCGACGAGGCGGCGTAACAACCGGCGGCAAACAACCGCAATGCCCAGAAAACGGGGGCGCAGGACAACCTGCGCCCCCGGTTTTGCTCTGCGGCCCTCAAACCGTCTCCCCTGGGACCTGATTGGCAGCCCCTTCGAGGCCCCGTGGGCAAAAAAGGGCAAATATGAGTACTGTTACCTTTTTAGTAACAGCCAAAACAGCCCCAAATGCCGTTTTCACGGCTTACACGCGTCCCTAAATTGATCAAACAGCCCTATAGCGGACTTATATGTGTTTGCGTTAATAAACATATTTTGCTGTTATGTCTATTATTTTGCGAAGGCAATATGATACTAAAATAGCAACCGTACTCATATTTGGCATTTTTTGCCCACAGGGTATTTCCTGGGGAACTGACAACAGCCTTAGGGTCCCGCGCGGCGCCGCTCCCTCCCAGCATCCGCCGACGTTTACCCAGATAAAACCTGCCAAAATAAACCTGTCCCTTTTTGGTAGGTTTCGGGGTGACAAGGGCTTGCACTTTAGCGTGCGACAGCGGATAATGCCGAGCATTCGACAATCCGCTTATTGCTCTTTCTATAGATTGAGGAGACCCCTATGGCCATGGAATTCAAACGCAGGCTGCCGATCCCCATGGAGATCCGCGAGGAAATGCCACTTTCTGCCGAGCTTACCGCCAAAAAGCAGGCATTTGACGCCGAGGTCGCCAAAGTCTTTACCGGCGAGGACGCACGCAAGGTGCTCATCATCGGCCCGTGCTCTGCCGACCGCGAGGATTCGGTTCTCGAGTATATGAATCGTCTGGCCAAGACCGCCGAGGAGGTCAAGGACAAGCTCATTATCATTCCGCGCGTCTACACCAATAAGCCGCGTACCAAGGGCACCGGTTACAAGGGTCTTCTGCACAACCCCAACCCCGAGGCTCCCGACGACCTACTCGAGGGCGTCAAGGCAATCCGCCATATGCACCTGCGCGTTATTGAGGAAACGGGCTTCTTCACCGCCGACGAGATGCTCTATCCGTCCAACTACCAATACCTCGTTGACCTGCTGAGCTACGTCGCCGTGGGCGCGCGCTCGGTCGAGAACCAGGAGCATCGCCTAGTGTCGAGCGGCATTTCGGTACCCGTCGGCATGAAGAACCCCACCGCCGGTTCCACCACCGTCATGCTCAACTCCATCTACGCCGCCCAGGCACATCAGAGCTTTATCTTCCGCAACTGGGAGGTTGAGTGCGACGGCAACCCGCTCGCACACGCCGTCATGCGTGGCTACATTGGTCTCGACGGTCGTACCTACCCCAATTACCACTACGAGCACCTGGAGCGCCTGGCCGAGCGCTATACCGAGCATGCCGGCTACGCCAATCCGGCAGCGGTCATCGACTGCAACCATGACAACTCGGGCAAGCGCCCGCTGGAGCAGTACCGCATCTGCAAGGAGGTGCTCGACAGCTGCCGCCGCAACGAGTCCATCTCTAAGCTGGTCAAGGGCTTTATGATCGAGTCCTACCTGGAAGACGGCAACCAGCCGGTCGATGGCGGCGTCTTTGGTAAGTCAATCACCGACCCGTGCCTGGGCTGGGAAAAGACCGACTACCTCATCCACGAGATCGCGGAGCGTATTTAGTTACGCGGTTTTACCAAACCGCGTAACGGCTCGACGCTGCAAACCCGCCAGAACGGCAATCTGCCTTTCAGCTTCGACGGCATGACCAAAAGGTCAATGCCGCCTCGCTTCAAGGCACCTTGCTCGCTCTGGCGGGTTTTCGCTGACGTTTTTCGACCTGCATCGTTGCCAGAGTTGGCACCAATGACTAATGCGGTAGCAAGCTACGTCGGTCCGATTAATCGGCTGGGTTTCTGAGGTGGAGCAGATTCCCGTGAAAGAGGAGCGCCGCGTACTTTGGTACGCAAGCGAAAAATGAACGGGAAGGCGCCGTGCCTCGGGAAGACAGACAGTTACGCCGAGGGTTCCTGCTGCGTAATGCAGTGGATATTTCCGCCGCCGAAGACGACCTGCTCGGACTGAACGCCGACGCACTTGTAGACGCCCTCGCCCCAGACCTCGTCGTAGATCTTCTGGAGCGTGTCAACGGCAAGCTGGTCGTTCTCGTCGCCGTACTGCGGGACGATAACGCCGTGGTTGGTGACCAGGTAGTTCATGTAGGAGGCGATCAGCGGCTCATCGGCGACGCGCGGCTCGGCGTTCTCGTCGGCGTCGATGGTGTCGCAGGAAGTCTGGTCCATGAACAGCGGGTTCACAGGCATGCAGAGCTTGTAGACCTTCATCTTGCGGCCCTTGGCGTCAACGGCGTTGGAGAGGGTCTCGTAGATGGCGTGGCACTGCTCGTAGAACGGATACTCGGGATCGTCAGTCCAGATGCAGGCCATGACGCCCGGAGCGATGAATGTGGCGACATCATCGATGTGACCGTTGGTCTCCTCGGGGTCGATGCCCTCCTTGACCCAGATGACCTTCTCGACACCCAGGTAATCCTTGAGGTGCTCGTCCATATAGGCGCGAAGTTCCTCGCTCCAGGGCTCGAACTTCCTCTTGAACTTGGGCCAGATGGACTCGGAATCCTCTTCCTCCTCCAGAACCGCAGAGCAGGTGCGGCCCGGGGAAAGCAGGCACTGGTCGGTCACGACCACGGTGCCCTCGCCGTCGACGGTGATGGAACCGCCCTCGAGGATCATGTCATCGGGACGATAGCGACGGCAGCCGGAGAGCTCAGCTATCTTAAGGGCGATCTGCTCGTCCTTGTCCCACGGGAAATAGAGGCCGTCGACGAGGCCGCCGTAGGCGTTGAAGTGCCAGTGGTTGGCGCGCTTATCGCCCTTGCCATTGATAACAAAAGTGGCAGCGGTGTCGCGGAACCAAGCGTCGTCGGTGGTCATCTCGATAACGGTAACGTTCTCGTCTTCCTCAAAGACGGCCTTGCAGTTAGCGTAGTCGGCCTGATTGACGCATATGGTAACCGGAGTGAACTCGGCAATAGCGCGAGCGATGGCGGCATACTGCTTCTGAGCCGGCTTGGCGCCATGGGCCCAGGTATCGGTGCGATGGGGCCAGCCCATCCACACGCGATCCTGCGGAGCGAACTCAGCAGGCATAAAGTAGCCGTCGGCCTTAGGGGTGGACTCGGACTCGGTGATCGTACGCATAAGATTTCCTCCAAATCGAACGATCGCTTGCTGCAGGCGGGTTACCCGCAGCCTAAAACCAAGAGGTGGCGGACGCCCGTTCCCCGGCAAAGGTCGGGGCGCCCGGCGCCGGTTTTCACGGAGTCGCACCGGCAAGCGACGACGTAACCTGGCGCGCGGAGACAAAACGCACGAAGGATACGGAAGAGAGATTGGGGCGGGCGGTGGTTACCAGAGCTATCGTTCACACCCACCCCGGGGAATGGTCAAGTAGCGAGGAGGGTTGGAGCCCCGAATCCGGGTGCTCTAGTCCTCTTCGGCCTCGGCGGCCTCCTCAGCGAGACGCTGAGCAGCCAGCTCGGGGGTGAGACCCTTGTACTCGGTCTCGCGACCCTTAGCACTGACGACGCGGACAACCTCGCCAATAAGCAAAAGCACGATGAAGATAACGATCATCGGGACCTTATCGCCAATCTCATCGACAGAGAACGGAATCAGCGTTGCAACGATAGCCAGAATCAGCTCGATGCAGGGAATAGCCAGCATGACCTTCATCATGGCGCCCTTAAACGGGAACGTAAAGATGCGCGCACGGTTAGGGTCGTTCTTACGAAGGTTGAGGAATGCCGGGAACATCGGGATGTAGGTGAGCAGCAAGAATACAACGGAGGTACCGAAGAGCATCCAGAAGACACCGTTGGAGATGGCGTCGATGGGAACGAGCTGCAGGCACAGCACCAGGGAGGCGACGATGGCGTTGACCAGGTTGGCGCCGTTGGGCATGTCGTCATCCGAGATCATCGAGGCAAAGACCTTGGGCATGTTGCCATGCTCGGCAGCATAACGAGCAACGGAGTTGACGCCGAAGGACCAGGCAGCCATGTTGGCGAACAGGGTGATCAGGAAGGCAATGCAGATGACCTTGAAGATCATGGAGTCGCCCACCATGGTCTGGACAGCGTAGATCATGCCGTAGTCGGGATCGATGGAATCGGCCGGCACCGCAGCGCCGATGCCAAAGCCAGCGAACAGATAGATCACGGCGATAGACAGGCCGCCGACGATGATAGCCTTGGGGATATCGCGAGCGGGATCGGCCATATCGTCGGTCATGGTGCAGATGACCTCGAAGCCCATGAAGTTAAAGATGATGATCGACAGGTAGCCGAGAGCGTTGGTGTTGGTAAGCTCGGGCAGGAAGGTGGCAGCGGACATGTCGTTCGCAAAACCGTTCTCCATGGCATACCAAATGCCCAGAGCGCCGACGATAACGGCAACGGCGACCTTGACGATGGCGCCGCCGTTCAGGACCCACTCGGAGTCGGCCGCCTTGGAGCGGCCCATGAGGTAGACGATCCACACAAAGGCAAGATCGATACCCAACTTGGCGATCAGATTGAACTCGACGCCAAAGACCATGCCCAGAATGTCGGGGAACATGGTAGCCAGCGAGGCGATCCACAGCGGGTAGTTAACCCAGTAGTAGTACGAGATGCGGGCGCCCCACTTGTCGCCCAGGCCATCACGTACCCAGTCGTAAATGCCGCCCTCGCCGTCATAGGTAGTGCCGAGCTCGGCGACAACCATGCCATAAGGGAGCAGGAAGGTCAGGATCAGGAAGATCCACCAGAAGAACTGCTGGTTGCCAATGGCAGCAGCGGGAGCGGCGGCCTCGCAAACGAAGACGACGCAGATGATGGTCGAAATGACCGTCAAGAAGGAAAGCTTCTTCTTTCCGTCGCTCATGATGAGCTCCTTCGCTCAGTCTTGGACAAATCGAGACCCTTAAGATATTAAGACAATTGCCAAGCCTCGGTGAGCGGGCGACAGGAGACGAGCATCCGCCGCCCGCAAACGCGCTTTTAGAAGCCTTGAGGCTTAGAGCTGCTCGAGAGCCTCGAGAGCGGCGCTCTCGCTTGCCGCCTACGCCTCGTCTCGCCGACAGTTCTTTATCTATGGCAGCGGCGTTTTTATTTGCTATGCCTTCGAGATGACCGAGATTTTCTTTTTTGAATACACGCTGCAAAAACTAGAGCTTTCCAGCTAGCGACTATTACCCAATCATCATGCCCGTGATGCGGACCCCTGTGGCGACCGCTTCGCAGGCTTTTATTTGGGCCATTGCCAGGGACTTGCTCGACAAACATTCTAAAAAGCAATTCATTATCCCCGTCGTAACGTTTTTGCTGTGCGAGTCGCTGACTATCGTAGCTGTCCCCTACGGCCCCATGCATCAGTGGCTCTACTACGCAATGCGCCAGGTGTTCCTTATCTTTGTGGGGCTGTACATCTTTTGGACGGCTCATAAAAGTACAAAGGTCGAGTTGAAGGCACGCGTTAACAACCAACGAAAGCACCTGATTATCGGCGCCGTCCTGGTCGGGTGCATCGTTGCCGAGGACTTCTACAGCATCCTGGTCGTCCCCATGAGCCTGGCGCCCTCTTGGCTGCAGCTATACCTGTCCGAGCGCAACTTTAGCGAGAACGTCTTTGCGTGCTACTTTGCGATTCTGCTCATCGCCTACACCTATCACGTGCTTTCGATTCGCATGCAGGAGGCGTCCGAAGAAAAGAACGCCAGCGATCTTGATCGACACATCGAAGGGCAAATGCCCTCTTATCGCAACGCCTACAAGCTCTCCAACCGCGAAGCCGAGGTTTTGCGTCTGGTAGTGCGGGGCAAGTCGAACCAAGAATTCCTTGCCGTGGGCACCGTCAAGACCCACATCCACAACATCCTGGTCAAAACCGAACAGCAAAATCGCACGACGTTAATCCTCCACTTTTGGAAGCGCTAACCTGCCAAAAAGGGACAGGTTTATTTTGGTATGTTTTATCTGGGCAAACGCCAGCCGCCACGAGAGAGCTGTTTTTCCCTCGTGGCGGTCTTCTAGCAGAAAAACCAAGTGAGTAGGCTTTTTGCAGGAGGCCAAGCACGCCCCAAAACGCCACAGCTCTGACCTGCGGTTTTATCGATCATTTGTCGCGATGTGCTCGGCAAGTTCAAAAAAATCTACTCACTTGCATCCGAAACGCACCAGATAGGCAAAATAACCGCCGCGAGAGGGCCCCAGTCCCTTCGCGGCGGTCATATGCCTCTGATTTTGCGACGATTTTGCCCGTTTGTTATTCGCTATAGCGGGTGGCGATGGCAGCTTGCACCATGCCGGCGCTCATGAGGTAGGTCACCAGGAAGTATCCGCCATAGGCTGCCAGGAAGATTGCACAGGTGAGGCCCACGGTGCCGCCGATGCTCATATTTCCGAATATGCTCACCAGCTCGATGATCACCTTAAGTGCCACAAAGGAGTGCGCCAGGCCCACTGCCAGCGGGAACAGGAAGAATACCGCTTGCTGCGCCATCACCGAATGGCGAATCTGGCGGTCGTCACAGCCAATCTGCGCCAGCACACGATAGCTGCGACTGCCGTCGGCCACGTTGGAGAGTTGCTGGATCGACAGAATCGCCGCGCATGCAACGACCAATACAAAGCCGATGTAAATGGCTAGGTAACTAATAAGACCGTTCATTGACGCTGCTTGCGTGTACATCTCGGAGCGTGTGATAAAGATTCCCCACGACCCCGGCTCTTTGCCGTCAACGAGCAGATTGTCGAGCACAGTGTATTTAATGCTCTCGTCTGCCTCGGTCGTATCCATCCCCTGTTTGTAGTTAACGAGCAGGCTACTGGAATACGGCTGCAGATTAAGTTGGGACAACAGCTCGTCGGCAACGACGACGGTACCCCCATTACTGCCCATCGCCGAGTTGGCTTTGTATTTCTCTCCACCCCCCTCGCGCGCCTCCCCCCCGCCGTATCTTCGTCCGACTTATCGGTTGCGGGCTTGAGCGTATGCCCGCCCAAGGTAAGGGTATGGCCGCCAGCCATATACTTGGTGTACAGGTCGACCAGCTCGCCGCCCATATCACACGTGAGCAAGTACTGGTCGCGGCCAATGTGCACCGGCTCCTCGCCCATCATCTGACGCAGTTTGTTGTACTGGCTCGCCGGCGTCACAAACAGACCCATCGTATCGGCATTGCTACCCCCGAACGCCTTGGGAAGCTTTTCGCCCATGGCCTTGCACATTTCACTTGGAGTCACCGAAGGATCCGAACCGCCAAGCGGGTAACTCAGATACGAATCGATCTGCACATGCTCACCGGCAACATCGGCAATATTGACCTTCTTGCCGGTCTCGTCGTTGTTGTCCGCCGACTTGCCCTTACGATCGCCGTGCCATGGATCGCCGTGCCATGCGGAGTACAAATCGACCGTACTATCGGCCAGCACCATGCGATCGGCCTCAGACGGATTGACATACTCTTTGTAGTAGTCGAGCGTATCGGGCGCGTAATAGATATACGTCTGCGACATGTCGGCCGGATTATAGCGCTCCAGGTTTTCGTTCATCACGTTGGCGATCGACATACCGCAAGTCACCGAGGTAATGGCGAGGAACAGAATCATCGCGATGACGCCCATCGAAAAGCACACCGTATTGACCTTGGCCGAAAGCTGACGCACGGTAAACATATTGAGGCCGCGCCAATACACGCCGCGCAGGCTCTGCAGCAGCTTAATGAGCATGCCCGAGAGTCCCCAGAACAGGGCAAAGGTGCCCACGGTAACCATAGCGGTCGTAATACCAAACTGGTTCATGGCCTCTTGCAGCTTGCTGTCCGTCGCGGTTAGCGGGAACCCATCACGTAGCAGACGGTAATAGGCCACGCCCACAAGCACCACGCCCACAGCAAAGATGGCAATCGCGATCCAGGGGTTGCGTGTCTTGATGCTCTCGTTGCGACGCTCGGCACCCATAAGCTCGATGAGTTTGGTACGACGCACGGCGCGAAGGTTCAGCAGTAGCGTGAGCACAAACATTAAGAGCATGCAGGCAAGGGTCAGATTGAACGCATGCACCGAGAAAAAGAAGTGGAAATTGGCGATCTGTGTCTTAAAGAGCGAGGCCGTAAAGAACGTCATGAGCTGGGAGAGTCCCATACCCAACACAATGCCGGCGACAAAGGCCACGACCGAGACGATCACGGTCTCGAGCGCCATGATCGTGGCGACGCGCCCGCGCCCCATGCCGAGCACCTGGTACAGGCCAAACTCCTTCTTACGGCGTTTCATGATGAAGTTATTGGCATACACCATCAAAAAGGCCATGACACCGGCCAAAAAGTACGTCAGGTTGCCGAGCATGCTGCCCATAACCTGCGCCAAGCCCTCTTCATCGATGCCGGCGATGTCGACCTGCATCGAGATGGTGTTAAAGGCATAGAAGACCGTGACGCCCAGGGTGAGCGTCAAAAGGTAGACGAGGTAGTCGCGGCCGGCGCGGCGGACGTTGCCCCAAGCGAGTTTACAGAGCATCGGAGCCCTCACCGCCCATCATGGCAACGACCTCCATAATGCGGTCGAAGAACTCTCGGCGGTCGGTGTCGCCGCGGCGCAGCTCGGTGAAGATCTTGCCGTCGCGGATAAACAGCACACGGCTCGTGTAGCTGGCGGCAAAGCTGTCGTGCGTGACCATGAGCACGGTGGCGCGCAGGCGGCGGTTGAGGGCCTCTAGGCTCTCGAGCAACAGGCGGGCGCTTTTGGAGTCGAGGGCGCCGGTAGGCTCGTCGGCCATGATCATGGTGGGGTCGGTGACGAGCGCGCGAGCCGCGGCAACGCGCTGCTGCTGACCGCCGGACATCTGGTAGGGATACTTGTCGAGCACCTGACTGATGGACAGGCGCGCTGCCACATCCTGCACGCGGGTCGAGATCTCTGCTGAGTTTGTACGGGCGATGGTGAGCGGCAGGGCGATGTTCTCACGTGCCGTGAGCGTATCGAGCAGGTTGGAGTCCTGGAAGATAAAGCCGAGCTCCTCGCGGCGGAACTGCGAAAGCTTAGCCTGCTTCATGCGTGTTACGTCCTGCCCGTTGATGCGGATCGTGCCGCTCGTGGCGCTATCGATGGTCGAGACGCAGTTGAGCAACGTCGACTTGCCCGAGCCCGAGGCGCCCATGATGCCCACAAATTCGCCGCGGTTGACGGTAAAGCTGACGTCGTTGAGCGCGCGGGTCACGTTGCCCAGCGCTCCATATACCTTTTCGAGATGCGCGACCTCCAGTACCGGGGTCGCCATGTGCGTGGTTTGCATACCGAGTCCTTTCTTGCGATTAGTCTACGGCATCTATAGTCGCAAGAAGACGAGTCGGCTACCATCGATATGGCTTACGCTTGCCTTACCGTTGTGTAAGGTAGGGGTAGTCTTTTTGGGACGGGGCTTTTTTAGCTACCCCATCCGAAGCCTTCGAAGCATGAGGCCGCATTTGACATAGGGCAGCTAAAAAAGCCCCGTCCCAAAAAGACTACCCTGCCACTTGTTGATGTTGAGGGAGGACTCCTGTTGAAGACTGTTCATGTTGCCGCTGGGATCATTCGCAAGGAAGGATCTGACGAGCTGCTTGCCGTGCAGCGCGGCTATGGCGACATGCAGGGACTTTGGGAGTTTCCCGGTGGCAAGCTCATGCGCGGCGAGTCGCCCGAAGACGCCGTGCGACGCGAACTTATGGAAGAGCTGCAGGTCAAAGTCACCAACCTGCGTGATTTCTATACCGTTGAGTATGACTACCCCGATTTTCATCTCTCCATGGAGTGCTACTACTGCTCGCTGGCCGATGAATCCGATGAGCCTCAGAAGCACGACCGCCAGCTCGATATCCGCTGGATTCCGCGCACCTCGCTTGCCACGGTGGAATGGATGCCCGCCGACAAGGGGCTTATCGACGCTCTGATTGAGTTGAAGGAAGACCGGCTTGAAGCCAACGGCACTGCCAACGACGCCGAGGCCACCACGACCGACGAGCCCGCCACCAAACCCAAGCGCGCACCTAAGCGCCGCAGCAAAAAACGTCCCAAGCCCGGTCTGCTCGACGGCATCGATACCTCGGACCTCTCCGCCGACGAGCGCGAACTGGTGCGCCGTCGCGCCGCTATAAAAAAGTCCATGAAGGGCAACAAGCGTGCGAACACCAAGCCCGAGCTGCTCGTACGACAGCGCCTGCGCGCCGCAGGCCTTACGGGATACCGTCTGGAATGGAAGGTTCCCGGCAAGCCCGACATCGCCTTCCCCGGGCGCAAGATCGCCATCTTCGTCAACGGCTGCTTTTGGCACCGCTGCCCCAAATGCAGCCCTAGCCAACCCAAGCGCAACGTTGAGTTTTGGGAGGCAAAGTTCCGTCGCAACGTCGAGCGCGACCGCGCTGCCGTGGCAGCACTCACTCAAATGGGCTGGACACCCATAACCATCTGGGAATGTGAGCTCAAGAAAGACCGCATCGACGCCACGATGAAAAAGGTCATCGAGCAGGTGCGCGCCGCAGAGCCGCAGCGCTAGGAACGAGCCATCCACACGCCCCACACAGGCGAGCCAAATCCGCGCCACTAACCTTAGAAAGCCCTTAAGCCCAAAACCTTTCAAAAGTGTTATTCGATACCTCTGACCTTCAGTTTCATCGTAACACCAAACCAGGTTAAGCCTTTCTTTAGCGCTTCTTTGCAACAGCCGCGGCATAATACTGCCAACGCACGGGACCTAGCAGCACACCCCGTGCGCAACCTTTTGGTGGCCATCGAGGAGGCCGCATAAGCATGCATTCTTCCAATGACGCAGCACAGCAGCCATCCCTAAAACATGCAGACCTTTTCTCCTTCCCCCCGACACAGAGAGACGGCCTCCTCGACTCCCCCACCACAAAAGCCAAACGCTCAACCGATCAGAATCTCAACTTGCGAGCATCGTTCGAAAAGCTCCAAGCATCCCTAAACAAGTCATTCCCCAACCAAGCCCGGGCATACTAGCCCCCACCAACAAAGCGCCCCTCGCGCCCCACCCCTTCAGACCTAACGCCACAAGGGCGATCGAGCAGGGCCGTCCGGAAACGGAAAAAGGGCCTATCTCTCAGAACATTCCGCACTGATATCTTCTGAATTGAAGACGTCGATGATGCACCCGTATACCAT
>USNA01000003.1 GCA_900555955.1 uncultured Collinsella sp.
ACCGGCCCCTATTCCAGCTCTATTCCAGCGCTACTCCGGCTTAGTTTCTACCGTGGGAGTCTTATCCGCCGCAACTGGAGTGCGGGCGGTATCCATAGTCAGGCAGTGCTTGGGACAGCTTTCGATGCACTCGCCGCACACCACGCAGGCGTACGGGTCAATCGACCAGGTGCCGCCTTTGCGATCGACCGCGAGCGCGCCCGCCGGGCAGCGACGCGCGCACATGCCGCAGCAGATGCACACGTCCATGTCATTGACGATATGCCCGCGCAGGCGCTCGGGCGCCGTCAGCTTCTCCTGCGGATAGCACACCGTGACCGGCTGCTTGACCATAGAGCCCAAGGCCGTCTTGGCAAATGTCAGTAAACTCATGCCGCGCCTACCTTTCCGTGCAGCTAATGCAGGGGTCGATGGTCAGGATAATCATAGGAACGTTGGCAAGGAGCACGCCCTGCAGCGCATGTGTCAGACCCGCCAGGTTTTGCGACGTCGGCGTTCGCACGCGAAAACGGTCCAGATTCTTGGTGCCGTTACCGCGCACATAGTAGTACGCCTCGCCGCGCGGCTGCTCAATCACAACCTCGCCGCGCGCGCCGTCGGCCGGCGTGAGCTTGGTGCGCCCGCCGATACCGTCGTGCGGGATCTTGCCCACAAGCTCCTTGATGATGTCCATGGCCTGCGTGACCTCGGCACAACGCACCTGGCAGCGGGCATAGCAGTCGCCGTCGGTAGCAACGATGGGCTCAAATGCTGCCAGGCCTGCATAGGCACCGTCGCCAAACATGCGCACGTCGTAATCCACGCCCGAGGCGCGACCGAACGGGCCGACCATCGACAGATTCAGCGCGTCCTTCTTGCTGATCACGCCCACGCCATGCAGGCGCTCGCCGCAGCTATTGTCGTCCAAAAACGTATGCACCAGGGCCTCGTAGTCGGGACGCATGGCATCGAGCGTCTGGACAATACCCGCCAGCTCGGAGTCCTCAATGTCGTGCTTAAGGCCGCCGATCTCGTTGATCGACAGAATCACGCGACCACCGCACGTGCTCTCGAAGATCTTGAGAATCTGCTCGCGCAGGGTCCACGACCGATAGAACAGCGCCTCGAAGCCAAAGGCATCGGCGAGCAGGCCCAGCCACAGCAGATGCGAGTGGATGCGCGAAAGCTCGTGCAAAATGGTGCGGATATACTGCGCGCGGCCGGGCACCTCGATGTCGAGCATGCGCTCGCAGGCGCTGGCATAGCCGTAGCTGTGGCCCACGGCGCAGATGCCGCAGATGCGCTCGGCGATGTAGCCAAACTGATGCATGTCGCGCTTTTCGGTTAGCTTCTCGAGCCCGCGGTGCACAAAGCCGATCTGCGGAATTGCCTCGATGACGCGGTCGTCCTCGATCACCAGGTCCAGATGAAGCGGCTCGGGCAGCACCGGGTGTTGCGGGCCAAACGGAATAACGGAGCGATGTGCCATGGACCTTACGCCTCCTTTTTCTGCTTGTCGCGGGCGGCCTTGGCAGCAAGCGCCGCGCGGACCTTGGCCGCTTTCTCGGGATCCATGGCGGCGAGCTTTGCCTCCATCTCGGCAGCCTTGAGCGCGGCCTTGGCAGCGGCATCGTCATGCTGAGCATCGGAGCCGGTAGCCGCAGCGGGCTGGGCGGCAACAGCGTTCGCAGCATCGCCGGCACCCGCGGCGCCCTCCCCCGCAGCAGCAGCGGCAGCGGCCTTCTCGGCCGCAGCCTTGCGCGCCTTGGCCTCTGCGGCGGCACGGACCTTCATGGCTTTCTCGCGCGCGGCCTTCACCTCGGGTGTGATAACGCTCATGGGCTCGGCCGTTGAGACCTGGTAGAAAAAGCCCTTAAAGTCGATCTGCATATCGGTAATGGCAAGCCCAAACAGGTCGTGCGCCTCGTTCTCAAACGGGAATACCGCCGGATAATACGAACTGATGGACGGAATCTCCTGGTACTGGTCGATGCCCTCGACCACCAGGTTCTCGATCGCATAGCTGCCATCCTGAGCGATCTGCTCCTGTGCAGCACGAACGTTGATAAACGTATAGACCAGGCGATACGTGCCGTCGTCGACGTTGCGCTCGGCATGCATTTGCACAAAGCGCGCGCCGACGCCCTTGAGCGCCTGGACATGCGACAGGAGCTCGTCGATCCCGACGGTGGTATAGATAGCCTTCTGCATTACTCGGCCTCCTTTGCAGCGGCGGGCGTCTCAGCAGATGCGTCGCCAGCGGCGGGCGCGGCGGGCTTCCCGGCAGGCGCGCCACCGGCACCGTCAGCCCCGGCCCCCGCGGCCACAAATCCGTCCTCGCCCAGCTCAACGCCGCCATCCCAGGTAGCAGCACCGCCCACGGTAAGCGGGTCACCGCCAGCACGCATCACGGCCTCCTTCTGATCCAGGATGCCGCACGCCTCCACGATGGCATCAATCACCGTCTCGGGACGAATGGCGCACCCGGGCGCGTATACGTCCACGGGAATCGCGCGGTCCACGCCTCCGATCACGTTGTAGGCATCGCGGAATACGCCGCCCGAGCACGCGCAGATGCCGCACGCCACCACGCACTTGGGCTCGAGCATCTGGTTGTAGATCTGGCGCACGACGGGCAGGTTCTGGGCATTGACCGACCCCGTCACCAAAAAGATGTCCGCATGCTTGGGGTTGCCGGTGTTGACCACGCCAAAGCGCTCCGCATCGAACAGCGGTGTGAGCGAGGCCAGCACCTCGATATCGCATCCGTTGCAGCTCGAGCCGTCGTAATGAATAACCCACGGCGAGCGCGACATTTTATGATCCATGAATGCCGCCTCCTAAATAAACACGTCGACGAGGATGGGCATAAGGTTGAGCAGGCCAAACACCAGCGCCACGCCCCATCCGAGCTTAAAGCAGCTGCGCCAGGTACTGCGTGCGAAGGTGTTGTCGATAAGCACCTCGACAAAGTACGTCGCGGCCATCACGACCAGGGCTACCACCCAGCTCACCGGGTTGCCCCAAACAAAGAACATGCCCACCCACATCAAAAACAGCACGGTCTCGCACCAGTGCATAAGGGTCATCTTGGCCAGCGTGCCGCCGCTCATCTCGGTGGCGACGCCCTGGACAATCTCCTGATGCGCGTGATGCGAGTACGAAAGATCGAACGGTGACTTGCGCAGCTTGATGGTAAGCACCGCAAGCAGCGCGAGGAAAATGGGCGCGCTGTACACGATGATGGGGGCCGACTGCCCCGTCACGGCAATGGAATCGAAGCTATCGGTGGCAAGATACAGGCCCACGCTCATCAGCAGAACGGCGGGCTCGTAACTCATAACCTGCAGCAACTCACGATCGGCGCCGACCTGGGCAAACGGGCTTTGCGTCGAGGCAGATGCCAACACCACAAAGATCGCGGCGAGCGTCACCATAAAGGCGCACAGCAGCGTGTTGGAGCCCGACACAAAGATGCCGCCGCCCACCACGGTAAAGATGAGCGCACACGCCATGTAGGTATCGTCCATGGTGTTTACGCTGGCGGGAGCTTTGCGCAGCAGCTTGGCAACGTCGTAGAACGGTTGCAGCAGGCGCGGGCCCACACGGCCCTGCATGCGAGCCGAAAGCTTACGGTCAACGCCGTCGATCAGGCCGCCCACAAGCGGCGCCAGCAGGGCAAACGCCACGGTGCCAATAAAGATGCCCACGACACCCGAACCTTCAAAATACTTACCGCGCAGCACCGAGGGCGCACTCATGGCAAGTCGCTCGGGCCCAATCCACGCGCAGCACAGCAGCGCAAACAAGATAATGCTGCAGCACACGACGCTACCCGCGGGGCCAATACGCTTCTCGCCAAGGGCGTCCTCCGAGTACCAATTGCGCTTTTCGGCCTTCACCTCATGTCCCATCGAGCCGCGGAAATGGCGGTAATTGTCGGTTCCCACACCCGAAAGATATACGTTTACGTGCGGTTTGTTGCTCACGCGGAATGACGTCAGCAGCACCACGGCGATAAACGCCACGATAACCACCATCAGATACATGGCGTCCTTGCCAATAACGTACGGCACGCGGCCAAACACCATGGCCAAGTAAGGCGACACCAAACCGCTCGAGATAATCGAGAAGGCCACGCAGCACAGAATCAGCAGCGCGGCGATGGTGTTGAGGGCCATCCATTCGGTCTTATGGACATTGACCTCAACGTTTTGAGCCGTGGGGTCGACGCCCGAAAGCTTGGCAAGCCACTTGCCCCAGAAGTAAAACGTCGCGGCCGAGCCAAAGGCAAGCACCATGATCATGAGCACGTTGCCGGTCTGCGCAAACGCCACCAGAGCGCCCCACTTGGACACGAGCATGCCAAACGGCGCCACAAACATGCCCATGATGCCCAGCATCATCAAGCGCGTCAGGTGCGGCATACGGCTGAACATACCGTCCATGTCCTCGATATTGCGGCTGCCGATATGATGCTCGGCCGTGCCCACGCACAGGAACAGCAGCGACTTTGCCACCGTATGGAACAGAATCAGGAAGATGGCCGCCCATACGGCCTCGGGCGCGCCGACACCCAGGCAGGCACTGATGAGGCCCAAGTTGGAAATGGTGGAGTACGCGAGCACGCGCTTGGCGTTGCTCTGCGAGATGGCCATGAGGGCGGCGAGCAAAAACGTGATGGCACCCACACTCGTGACCATAAAGCCGGTCACGGGATAGATGGCATAGAGCGGGCTCAGCTTGACCATCAGGAACACGCCGGCTTTGACCATGGTTGACGAGTGCAGCAGGGCGCTCGTGGGCGTGGGGGCAACCATGGCACCCAGCAGCCAAGTGTGGAACGGCATCTGTGCGGCCTTGGTGAGTGCGGCGAGCGACAGCAGAATGACCGGCATCACCAGCAGCGCGGATTGCGCGGTTCCGGCGCCGGAAAGCTCGATCACACCCGAGATGGTCAGCGGCATGCCGTTGACGTGCAGGTAGATGAGTCCGGCCAAAAACGCGATACCGCCCAGCATGTTGAGGATGATCTGGGTGAAGGCGTTCTTGATGGCCTCGGGCGTGCGCGTGTAGCCAATCATGAGGAACGAGCACACGGTGGTGATTTCCCAGCCGCAGAACAGCCACTCAAGGTTGTCGCTCGTCACGATGACGAACATGGCCGAGAGGAACAGGAACATAAGCGCCAGGAACTGCGGGCGACGGTCGGGCGCGGTCTGCCCGCGCAGCGCGGCCTCGTGCTCGTCGTGGGCCTGGAAGTCCTTCATGTAGCCCAGGGCATACACGCAGATAAGGCTGCCGACAATGCCGACGGCGAGGACCATGATCACGCTCATGTAGTCCAGGTAGAGCGGCGTCGCCGTGACGGCTTCGGCCGCGGGCAGCGTCATGGCTGCAAAGGCGAGCGAGCCCACCAGCTGGACTATGCCGAGCACCGTGGTGAGCGCGTTCCTATATTTGTACGCGTTGTACAGGATGACGGCGCACAGGATGACGTCGATGACGGAGCTGATGATCGAGAGCACATGCGAGGTGCCGGGGGCAACCTCAAAGCTCTGCGGACCCGTGCCAAAAAACATGACGACGACTACAACTGTCACCGCCATAATAATGCCGGAACCTATGAGCCCCACCGCATCGCGGGCGCGGTCACCGCGAGCGAGCAGCATGCCCAGCGCCGGTACCAGCGGAAACAGGGTAAGGAAATACAGTAGCGTCATACCATCACTCCCCCATGCAAAAACGCTGCAATTGTTTAACGTTATAGCTCAATTGAGGAGTAGCGACGGCAGGTTTTCGGTCAACTGGGGAGTTTTAGGCGTACGGGGTAAGGGCACGTCCGCTTTGGAGCAGAGGGACGGCAAGAAAAATGCGCCCCTGTGGGCGCACCATTCCGTTCGCTATTCCGCCTTTTTAACGCGCGGCTTGCGACCGCGCGGCTTATCGACCAGCGCGGACTCACCGCTCTCGCGGTACTGGCGGCACCAGGCCTTGACCGAAGACTCGCTGGGAATCCCGTGCTTGATCATGGCCTCGCGAACCGTCAGACCGTTTTCCAAACGGTCCTTAACCACGGCGAGCTTTACGTCGTACGAATAGGTATGATGACGAGCGCCCGCATTGAGCACGGCGTTGGCACCGCCCACGGCATATGCGCGGGCCCACTGACGAGCCGTGGCCTGGGGAATGCCAAGCTTTGCGGCGAGGGCGCGGTGACCGACCCCCTCTTGGAGGATCTCGACGGCGCGCTGCCTAACCTCGGGCGCATGCGCGCGAGTCCTTGTTGCTTCTGACATGCCTGCCACTTCTTAGCCTTAACCGTTAATCTGCTTTCTTACGTGCTTGTTAGATAGTAGCATTTTGCTGTTCGCGCATAACAGTTAATTGAAAATTGCAACGGTGGCATCTGGGCATTTGCCATTCATTTGTAACAGTTCTTTAGGTTTTATTTACGCAGCTAGTTGGCTCGCGGCTCATTGACGGTGTTTTACCAACAAGATTGGTATCTTTTTGTTTGGCTGGTATGGTTTATGCAATTATTAACCCCTCGTCAACCCGCGCCTAACATGTCAGCTTTCCATTTGCTTACCAGCTTTCCAGCTAACTTTCCAGCTTTCCACCTTAAGTGGTAAGTTAAGTGGAAAGCTGGAAAGAAGTTGGGAGACCGAAGCATGGGCGACGGACAGCCCTACTTCGCGAGTCGATACCGTTGTCGCGGGCTGCGCGGAGGCTCCATCGCCTCAATCTTGCCCGCACCAATCAAGCCTTTTATGTGGTTGGAAACGGCGCTCCTGCTCAAACCCGAAGCGTCGGTGAGCTCCTTGGTCGAGGCCGAAGAATGTGTTGCCAGGTAATCCAAGATTGCCTCGTCCACATGCCCCACAGACGTCACCTGTTCCGCCCGCATTATCTTTCGCTTATCGAACGTCAACGAAAAAGAAACTGTCGAGTTCTTTGGTTCGGGCGGCAACATGTTTGCCCGCTCGAGCTGCTCACCTATCTCCTGATAACCAGTGCCGCGATTTTCGACCACGTAGCCACCGTCTGGGTACGGCGTGGTCTCGAGGATATTTGAAAGGAACTGGTTTCTGGATGACGAAACCCCAGAAACTCCCAGCGAATCGATCGTTACGTCGCCGTACAGCCCGCCGGGATTGAGAATCTCGACGCGGTCGATATACAAGTTGACCTGCACTTGTGAGCCGCGCGCGGCGGAAGAGTAGTCGCGGTGCATGAGCGCGTTCGCCACCGCCTCGCGCAGCGCCACGGGCGGATAATCGGGCACATCTTTCCGGAACGCGCCCTCGATAACCGCTGCGTTTCGGGTGTTTCTCGCAACGGCGACAAGCACGTCCTCAATCATGAAAGGGATCGGACCCAAAATGGTCTGAGAATCCACAAAACGCTTGTTATCACTTACTCGCTGCGTTTTTGTGGTCCCGGGGTACGCCGTAAAGGTCACATTGAGACGTGGGAAGAACTTTTGCGGAAACCGTCCCATCGCGACAATTGCAGCAAGCGTCGGCACGATTGCGTCGTCCACCCTTTTGGTCACATGCAGGTCAAGGAGAATCTCATCGTCGCTTCTGGTGCCCAAAAGCCTAGGGTGTAGCTCGCGCTGGCGTTTTATAAACCCTTGCAAAAGATCGGCGTCAAGGTCATCGAGCGTGGCACCTTCGACCGGCTCGTCGTCGTATGTAGGCTGAACATGCTCCTCCATAAAGCGATCGATTTCGTAGGGAGTCATGCGCCGGTCGCCGTCGCCCGTACGGATAAAGGACGAATCGTACATTCCGCGTGCCGCAATATAGCAGGGTTTATCGCGTGGATGCATTTCTTTGATGCGCGCGCAAAGCACCAGCTTACCCTCGAAGGGGAGCACTTGGATATCCGGCCTCACAACGGGCGTCAGCTTTTCACATGCAGAAGAGAGGGCGTCTTGCATCTTGCGGGCATCAAAACCCTCGACGGGCATAAACCCGTTCTTTTCGGAAATGCCGAGGATGATAAAGCCGCCCTGCGCGTTGGAAAATGCCGAAAGCGTCTCGACGATGCTTTTGGGGAGCGCGCCCTTGGCTTCTTTTACTTCGTACTGCTGGGTGTCGTTTCCTATTGCCCGCAGATGATGGATAACCTGCGCCAACCACTCCTCATTCATGCCGAACCTCCCAACTTTCCAACTTTCCACCTAACTTACCAGCTTTCCACTTAACTTTCCAGCTTTCCACCTTAGATGGCAAGTTAGGTGGAAAGCTGGAAAGCTGATGGGAAGCTGCAGTGCCCCTTTCCGACAGCGGGTGGACAGTTAGTTCAGATACGTATTTTTAGCACCGGCAAAACTGCCTTCCGGTCCCCTGAGAGGCCCCGTTGACGGCATATTGCACGCCAATCGAATTCTTTCGGCTAGCAAAACCTTGGTTTTGGACTGCTTATTGCTCTAAAACGCACGCCGGGAACCTCTACGGCGGCTTGGATTTATACGTATCTGAACTAACTGTCCAGCAGGGGCCTCCAGACGAGTCCGCGCGGGCAGGAAAGGGGGCAGCAACCGGGTGGTTGCCGCCCCTCGCGTAGCTAGTTGGTTTTCGTCTCGTGCCGAATGCCCTCGGTGTTGATGCGCGCTAGCGTGTACGTCACGTAGTCGGAGTGCGAATAGCCATCAAGGTTGCTAACGTTGACCGGTGTGTCGTCGACAACGTTGCCGGTCATAATATTGGCCGTAAGCACCAAGCGGTAGTTTGCGTAAGTTTGGTTCTCACCCTCAACATTCGTATTCACTTTAACGCGGAAGGCATGCTTAAAGGCAAGGCTGTTGCCGTCGCGCGTGAGGAACGCGCCGTTGGTCTTGGTGTCGGTGAACACATAGCTGTTGCCGTCGGCGGATGCCGCACCCGTGCCTAGGTAATCGCTGCCGAGCACCGTAATGTAGTTCGAGATATCGCCGACCGGAGCATAGCCGCCATTATCTTGCCGCTGCTCCAGGCTCAGCGTGTAGGTCACCGTGCTTGCGGCGTCGATCTTAGCCTCGGCGCCCGTGAGCTTGCTCAGGTCGTAGGTACCCACCAGAGCGATCTCGCCGTCAGCGGACTTGAGGTCATCGATGTTGATGCCCAACTGGGATTTCTTAGACGCCTCGAGCGCGATGGTCGATGAGCCCACATCCATACGGTAGTAGCCGGCGCCGCCATCGTTGTATGCCGAGTTGCTACTGGTGCTGAGCGTGTCGGCATGCGTGGAAAGGTACGCGCGGTAGTTGGGTTTGGTGTAGCGGTCGGTGCCGCTGTTCTGCGAGGCCACGATACCCGCCTGGCAGGCAGGCTCCGTCATGGTGAGCGCGGCCCTCATGGTAACGGTGAAGGCGTTGACATGGTTCTTGGCGATCTCGCGCAGGCCCGACATGTCGATGGGATTACTCTCAGCATCGGCAAGCACCAGTGACATGTCGCCACCGTTCGCAGTCCAACTAAGGCCCGACACCACTGGGGTCTCCTTCGTGCCGGCCAGATTCCAACCCGACCCGCCCCAGGTGTAGTAGTTATCACCCACCTTAACGTAGAACTCATACGTGCCCTGCGTGCCCGTGGGGTATCCTACCGAGCCCGCGATGACGCCATCGTGATAGGTGACAAGCGACGAATCGAGCTGATAATACAGCGCGTCAGAGCTCGTGTATTGCTGGCTCGAGTCAAACGTCACGGTGTCGCTCACGTTCATGGAAAGCGAATAGGTGGCTTCCTTGAGCTCCATCCGGTTGATGCTGTCCCTGTTGTCGACGAGGTTACGCTTGTTGTCAACGAGGCTGTGCGTGTAGTTTGATGCCACGCTGTAGGTCGAGGGCGTATTCTGGTGCCCATCCTCGGCAGCCTTGCCGTCGGCTGCTATCTTGCCTCGCAGCAGGTAGTTGATGTGCTCGTTGAGGCTCGTGTCCACCGTAGTTGCGGTGTAGCCGTTGACACCCGCAGAGCCCGCCGGCGTGCGCACCACCAAGTAGAAGTTCTCGCTCTTGGGCTCTTCCTTATCAACGGAGAGGGTATAGAACGTGCCCGTCGCGTCGGAAGAAGTGCGCGCGCGGTAGTACGCACCGCCGACCTTGGCGCCAGCCATCTTCGCGAGTTCGGCCTGGCTCTTGTCCTTGACCTCGTCATCGGCGAGCTTGACCCAAGCGCCGTCCTTGTCCTCCTCGGCCTCATCGGCCTTCACGCCCACGGTTTCACTCAGCCACGGCTCGACGTAGGCCTTCTTGCTAGCGTCCACAAACTCGGTGAGTTTGACCGACGCCGCTCCGCCCGCGCCCACCGTGCAGTGGTATTCACGGTTGTTATGAGCAGTGTCCACGAGCGTAAGCTGCGTGCCCTTGGGCAGCGTGGCGCCAAAGGTGATGCTTTTGTTGAGCGGGCCCATGGAGCCGCCGGCTTCGAGCAGCGGATTCCAGCCGCAATCGACTGCCTTACCCCGGGCGCTGCCATAGGTCCAGGTAAGGTAACCGGTCATGGTATCGCCGCTGCTCACAAGCACGTGATTGTCGTATTGAGTCGCAAAGTCGGCAGCCTTGAAGTTCGCGCCCTCGGAGTAGGTGGCGGTGAAGTCAATCTCGAGCATGCGCTTAACGATGATGGGCACCTGCACGCGGTAGCTCTGGCCGGCCTCGCTAAAAGTGACCGTGAGCAGCGTGAAGCGGCCCCGCTCGTTGTCCCAGTCGGTACTCGCGCGGAAAACCATGGAGCTCGTGCCGTTGTTGAGCACCTTGAGCGTGGGCGTTTGCGAGGCGGTTGCGTCCTTGACGAAGGCGCCGTTATCGGCAAGCGAGAAGACCTCAGCGGTGGCGGTCACGTGCTTGGCGCTGCCGTTGAGACGGCGGGCATCGGAAAAGCCGCCGTTAGTCACGATGTTCAGATACTTCTCGACCGTCGTCGTGTCGTTGCCGGGAATCATGAGTACAGGGAAGTCGGTTGCAGCCTTCTTGCCCGAAGTAACGTTGTTGGTGTTGAAAGTGCTCTTTGCGCTGTCCGCGCTATAGGTTTTCTTGTTTTGGTACGCGCCGGCATCATTGATGCCGCAGATATTGGTATAGGTGTAGCGGCCGGCAACACTGGTGTCTGCCTCGCTCTGGATGGTCGTCGCGGTGTCAATGGCGGCACCGTCGCCAAACAGATAGCGATCAGTGGTGTCGTCGTTGGAGGCACGCACCGTCAGCGTGCTCACGGGGCTCGTAGTCACGTACGGGCTTGCCGCCGTGGTGGCGGTATCGTCCGCACCGTAGAGTGTGGTGTCCTTGCCGGGTACGTCGAGCCTGTCGTTGTAGTCTCCGAACGCGATGTAGGTTTTCTTGTTTACGGCGGTCGTATTGTCCGTGTAAACCATCGACGGCAGGTCGCTCGTGGTCTTGCCGTCGCCAGGCTTAACGTCCACGCCCGCTGCGGAGAGGCTGTACTGATTATCTCTTGTGTCAACCTCGCCCAAGAGCACGCCCTGCTTAACCCCCGATTTGTAGGTGTTGCTGTCCATGAGCACGTTTACCAGATGGAACTGACCGCGTCCATCGCCCGCAATGCCGCCGTTGGAGGTTCCGCCAAACGTGGTGTTGGAAACCTTTGTGTTGGTGACGTTGATGACATCGGACCCGCTGTTAATCGCGCCAAGTAGACCGCCGCTCCAGCTGCCCTTGATCGCAGCGTTCTCAATTGCGATGTTGTTGCAGGTTATGTTCACATTGCTGAAGTAGTAGCCAATAAGCCCGCCCGAGCATTGGTCGGTACCGGCGACGTTGACATTCTTTACGCTGCAGTCCTTGAACCAATACTTGTTGGGGCTGCCGCTGCTCGTGACCTCGCCAATCAGTCCGCCCGCATTGCGGATTTTGAAGTTCTTTCCGGTACCATCGCCGATGATGGCGTTCTTGGTGCCGGTCCCGGCATCAATGCGCACGTTGCTCATAGAAATAACGCCGCCATCGGCGCGTCCGACCACGCCGCCAGCGCCCATATACTTATCGGTATTCGACCCAGTGGCAAGCACATTTACCCCAGAGATGACTGCCGTGCTCGACCGGACCGCTGTGGTGGTGCCGATGTTGGTATTGACCGAGAGGTTGCTTGATTTAGCAAAGCCGAGCACACCGCCCACGTAGGGTGTTGCCCCCGTGGCGGTTATGGTCGAGCTTTTGCCAACAGCCTTTTCACTCACCCCTTTGGCCGCGCTTGTCCACACGCGACAAGCCGCGGCGACCGTACCCACGTAGCCGCCGACGTACTTCTCGCCCGTGACGTTAAGGTCGGTATATGAGCAGTCATCGAGATACGCGGTCGCCCGTGCGTCGCTGAACGCAACCATATAGGTTCTGTCCTTGCTTAAACTTCGGCTGGCGCGGCCCGAGCTGCCAAGAAGCCCTCCCACGCTCTTTGCGCCCGACACGGTGCAGTTATTCATCTGCACGTTGCGGTAGACGCCGCACGTGTTGCCATCGTAGTTAGCCGTTGCGCCCGCCAAAAGACCGGTGCCGATAAGGTCGTTCGATGCCGTTCCCGTTGTGGCGCCGCCGTTGGCGGCGATATAGGTGAGCGCTACATTGCAGCTGCTAAAGGTAAGGTCTTTGACCTGCGCTCCACCGTTCGCGGTGACGCTCTGCCCCACATTGGTAGAGGTAAACATCACGGTGTTGAATAGTCCGCCCACGCCCGAGACCTTATAGTCGTCATCGGCGTATTCGACGGCGCCGTAGGCAGCGTCTTTGGTGCCCACCGTGATGGTGGCTCCGTTGCCGTCGATCGTGGCCACGTGCGGCGTGATGCGGTCGCGTTCGGTGGTCGTTTCGTTCGAGTTGCAGGCATTGGAATAGTAGCGGCCGTTGAGGCCCACATATCCTGTGCCGTAGCCGGTCATATCGTAGGTGGTGCCCTGCTTGAACTCCAAGCTCATGCCGATCGATTTCGACGCGCACACATAGCCCGTTTGGTAGTCGGCAGCATAGGACGCCACCAGGTAGGGCGAGTTCACATCGTCATCAGGGTCAAGCGGGCCGTGCCACCCCTGCTTGCCGGGAGCTTTCTGGTCGTCGTTTTTGGCAGTCTCGAAATCACCGGCAGCGCCCATAGGCTTGCCCACGCAGTCGTAGCTGGCATTTCGCACCTTGCCATATTCCTTGTTGCCAAACAGGTAGCCTTCTATCGCCGGATCTTGCGTATCGCTGCCCCAGTACGCCTTGGAGCCACGGAACACACCGTAATCGGCGTAGTTGGTATGTGCCGCGCCAGCGCCCGCGCCCGAGCTAATGATGGCCGAGAGCACCAAAAGGCCCTGGGCGTTTTCCACCGTAGTCACGGGCGCCTCAGCGTTGGTGCCGATGTACTTGTTGTCGGTGCCCGTGGGGGTGACACAGGGGGTTCCCTTGTTTATGAGCTCGTTGATTTTGTAGTTAGCGTCGCCGTTATCGACGTTGCAACCCTCGCTAAAGGCATAGCCGTCAATTACACGGCCAGCGTAGGGGTTGTCGTACAGGTCATAGCTTGCGCTACCCTCCGCAGAGGGCATGAACTTTTTCCTCTTTGTGCCGCCGCGCCACGATTTGCCCGTGTTGCGGAAGATCACGCCGCCACCCGCAATGGCACCAACATAACCGCCGATGGGAACAAGGTACGAGTCGCCAGCAACGGTAAAGCCGTACGTCGTCGAGCCGCTATTTGGATCGTTTACGACCACACCATCAATAATGTTATCGCCGCCAAGGATGCAGCCGATAACGCCACCAAAGAACGACGTTGGGACACCGTCGGTATCCTTGGCAGAATAAGTAATCGTCGCCGATGCGTTCACATAGTTGATGTTGAGGTTGCGCACTACGCTGCCATAGCTATAGGGAACCAGGCCGCGAAGCTCGCCGTTGTTGTTTTCAATCTCAATTGTTGCAGGCTCAGAGGACTTAGGGTCGCCAACAATAACGCCGCGGAACGGGTTGGCCTTATTGCCAAAGCCGCCAAATGAAGCCGCATCGACGGTAATCTTTTTGCCCTCAGCAGGCTCAATGCTGTAATACGCACTTTGTATATAGCGGTGCATGGTTTCGTCGCTCAGCGTCTGCGCGGGGTCGGTCGTATCGCCGACCTTCCTCTCCCATTTTTTATCAGTACCTTTTGCCTGCTTATAGACGTACGTAACCTCATTGTCGGTCGAATTGCTGTTGCGGCGAGTGCAAAGCACGCTCTGTTCTGCGGCAATGGTGACTTCCCAGCCATCCAACGCCACGCTGTTGTTGATGTAGTTAGCGATGGCGTTCATTTCCGTCGCGTCCGTAACGGCGTACGGATCGCCATACGTACCGCATCCCGTCATCAGGTTAGGGATGCGCTGGTTAACCTTGATTTCGTGATACTGGACGCCATCCTCGGTGGCTTTTCCCTTGTAAACATAAGGAAGATAGTCACCAAACCGAGGATTCTTGGCATCTGCCGGCTTTTTATCAACCGTCACCAAGCCATTAGGGGTGGCATAGGTTTCTTTGTCGTAATACCAAAGCTGCTTGCCGGAGTACTCCCCCTTGGCATCGATTTCTCTTCCATATGTCACCTTGCCCGCATCGGCATCAGCCCTAGTAAAGGTATAGTCCGCAGAGCCCGTACCCGTACTTTTGTAGCCAAAACTCTCCAGCAGGCTCGCATGGGTGAAGATCGTATTGTTCTTTTGGCTGGGCAAGCTGATTTGCTCAAACTTCGCCGTCACCTGATCGGAATTTTTTCCCACGCCGAGTCTGCCGAAGAGCGAGGTTGCCGCCGTGTCCCCTTTCGCATAACTAGGGGTTGAAGAAATATTCTTAGCGCTCAGGTTCACGCATGTCTGCATCTCGTTGATAAGCAGAGGAGCGTAACTGGTATTGCCGTTCACACCGTCAACCGTCAAGCCGTCGAGTGTCAGACCATCTATCTCGAGCTGCGCCACATTAGTCTCATTGATGGGCCCATAGATATAGCGGCACACAAGTGCACCGGACGAACTTCCCGCATCGTTCACAACAGAGCCCACGGTGCCTGCAAGCGTGACATTTTTAACCTTGAGGCTGCCCGTATGGGTTCCGATGAGAGCGCAGTGCATATTTTCGTGCTGCGTGGCTTCGCTATTCTTTTTGTTACCTTCTTGCTCAGCTTTAATGTCGGAATAATGGAACGTAATCGTTGCATTATTCACAGTAACCGTTGAGCCCTTCGCAGGATCAGTAGGATAGAAACTGTATCCATCTAAATTGATTTCCACGCCCGCGCTGTCGCTCGTGCCAATATTGTTTCCTTGGAAAATAGCCTGATTTTCCGGAATGATATAGTCCTGAATCGCGCTAGGAGCATACAGGTACGCACACCAAAGTAATAAGTACTCTGCGGAGTTCATCCAATTGTCTTTGCTAGCGTTTTCCGGTTTGTTGCCTACCTCCGTATATGCTTTGTCAAGATTGTAGTAGTAGCGAACAGAACCATTTGTTTGTGGAAAGTTATCGGAAGAATTAGCGGGGGCGATGCGATTTCGATAACTATTATCTCTAGCGGGATTTCCGCTCATGTCCAGCTTTTGGCCCTCGGTATGAAGCGAGACGACCGCATTGCAGCCGTTATCGATCAGATTGCTTTCGGGCTTCACGCCATTTGCAAGCCATTCGTCGTATGTCTTTACCTTTGGGGCGGTTATAGATACGCCATCCACAGCATAAGCGGTACCCCACCAAGCCCTGTCCTCCAGATATAGACCGCCGTAGGAAGTCTCGGCACCAAAGCTATTTGAATCGGATGTACTGCCGCGAGCAATAAGAACGCCAAGCGTGGTTGCACTATTAGCGGTGAAGGAAGCGTTGGCCAAATTGATAGCATACTTATTGATGATCCAGTGGCCACTAGCGGCGTATACGAGACCGCCGACCTCGGTAGAGCTATTTGCAGTCACGGTCGTGTTGTTGGAAGTTTTTAGGGCGTAGGTGCTGTCGCTGGTATTCGCAGCAGTATCGCCAATGGTGACGATGGCGTTGCCCCAGCTGTAGCCCAGAAGACCACCGGCGCCGTTGAGCTTGTCGCCGTTCTTGCCCACGGTCATAGCGAATTCACTAAAGATAAGACCGGTAATGGTAACGTTCTTCTCGTTCGATCCCTGCACAATGCAGCCGATAAGACCACCGACTTGGGCAATCTTGCCGCCGGCGCAATCGCCGGTTTTGATTTTGCCGCCGACTTCGAGGCCCGTAACATTGAATGTCGAGGTATAGTCGCCCACGTAGCCGATGGCGCCGCCGATGCGGGTGTTGCCGTTAAGCGTTTTAGTTGCAGCGATGGTCGCTTGAGCCTTGTTGTTATCCTTAAACGCAACCGTAGAAGCCGCCAACACGCTTCCCGCAATACCACCAATGTTCACTTCGTTGCTGAACGTATCATCACACGCGATATTCGTTTTGCACGTTACGCCAGACAATGACAGGTTGCCGACGATGGTACCTGCAAGCGACCCGGCATCGATAGCCGAACCGCTATCGAACTTCATGGAGCCAGCGATTGTGACGTTGGAGATGGTTGCGCCGTTGACGGCCGCGAACAAGCCCAAGCGGCCGTGGCGGTAGATTTTGCCGTTGCCGTTGCTCGTGTCATTGCCGTCGAGCACAGCTTTACCGCGCATGCCGTACGGCTCGCCGACGGCAAGGTTAATTGTGCCGTTGACATTTGTGCCGCCACCGTTCAACGTTCCCAAGAAAACTTGCGAGCCGTCTGCACGATCCTGCGTGAAACCCGTCAGGCCCGTGCCCTTGAGATCAATAGTGCCGTTCACCGTAATGGTCGAGGACTGCAAGCCGTTCAGGTTGTTTTCGGTAACGCCGTCAACCATCGAGTAGTAGCCGTTGGTTTGCCAGGTAATCGCCAGCTTTGCGAAATCGTCGATACTTGCCAGCGCAAATGCATCGCCAGTTTTTACGAGCTTAGAGCTAAAGTTCCACTGGTGCGCTTCGTTGATGGAGATGAGGTCCTCGCTCAACGGGTTGCCCAAGCGAATGACCTGGCCGTAGCTGTACACGTCATCGATCTTGACGGGCGTAGAGGGGCGCTTATATTGCCATTTCTTTGTATCACCTGCGGCGGTGCCGCTATCGCTTCCGCTACCGGCGGCAAAAATCAGCGAGTTAAAGTTCTCATAAATCAGCTGCGCGGTGTGATCATTTTCCACGAAGGTGGCATCCGACAGGTCGGTGATACCGCTGAACTTGACGATGCCGAGCCACGACGACCCAACGACTCCGGCAAAGCCGCCGTTTGCGCCGCCGATGGTAGCGCCGCTGGCGGTTTTGACCTTCAGGCCACGCACTTCTAGAACGTTGTTTGTGTCCACGACGCCCACGGCGCCGCCGTATTTGCCATTTGCACTGGCGTAGCCCGAGGTTGAGCATGTCACTGTTGCATCCCGGATGACCACGGCGGACACGTTAGCACTCCCGCCGCCTTCGACACGGCGGACTGTCGGATGCCACCCCCGGCGGACCCGTTAGCTCCCCCGCCGCCTTCGCCAAGGTAGCCTACTAGGCCGCCTGCGTAGGTGAGTTTGCCGTTGGAGCCCACGCCGAACGACACCGCAGTATCACCCTGCACCGTAAAGGCATGCAGTGCGTCACCGTTTTTCTGGCCCCACAGCTTGCCCACCAAGCCGCCGTAGTTGCCGTGCTTGTTGTCGTCCTTGCCGTTTTGCAGCGTGCTTGTATACGAACCGCCATTGACGACCACGTCGCCGTTCGAGATGTCGAGCACGCCGAACAGTCCGCCGGCAGAAGGGGCGGCGTTCGTGTTGGACACGCTGAGCGCCACGCCCTTACCAAAGTCGAAGATGCCGCTGTTGATGGTGAATGCGTCGGTAAACGAGGCGTCGCCGATTAGGCCGCCTGCATACGTCCCGGCAGATGACGATCCAACCGCATACGCGGGCTTGATGGCAATGGCCTTGCCCGAGGCGTCTTTTCCACTGTTATCCTTGCCCACGGTGAGTGTGAGCTTAGTTGCCTTACCGATAAGACCGCCCGCCGCGTTTTTACCTGCGACACTCAGCGCCGAGACATCGATGCCAGTTGGTAGGGCGACGGTGGCACCCTCCCGCGCCTCGCCGATAAGACCCCCCGCGTTGGCATCAGCGGCTGTCGCGTTGATAGTGGGGGTACCGTCGAGTTTGTCCGGCAGGGCGAGGCCAGCAAGCGTAAGCGATGCTCCTTCGACAAGGGTGTTCACAAGCAAGCCCATGTTGCCTGCGCTCGATTGCATATCGACTGCCAGGGGGCTGTTCGCGCTTGTCGTGTAGGTGGCATTAAGTGTAAGCGCGCCCGTGACCTCGCCCACAAGCGGCGAGGTGAGCTTGCAGATGTCCTTTTCGGTATCGCTTTTGGGCGTGCCCACGGTAACGGTGGCAGCAAGCGTCTTGTCCGCGCCCGTGACCTTTGCGGCCACGATGGGCTGGGCATCGGTACCCTTCCAGGTGAGCTTTACGGTGCTGTTGGCGTAGCTGAGCTCGATGTTGTTGAAGAGCGTCTTGTTGACGGTCAGGGTCCTGTCGCCGAGGTTGAGCGCGCCTTTGAAAGGGTAGGCATCGCTGCCGAAGCCCTGGAACGTGAGGCTACCCAGGCCGTCCACGATCTCCGCGCCGCACACGTCGAAGTCGATGCCGGTCGAGCCACCTTTGGAGATGTTCGCGTTCTGGTAGATGGCGGGATCGGTATTGGAGATGGCGACAAGATCGGCGTTGGACTCAAAGGTAATGGCCGTGACGGCGTCCGAGTCGTCAGTGATGACATCGCCGTCACCCAACACGCGCCTGAGGGCCTCGACAGTAGCGATGGTGGGGGCAGTGTTTGCCTGGGCAGCGGCATCCGCGTCCGCGTCATCCGCTTGTTCTTCGTCAGCAGCACCCTCAACGGCTCGACGCCG
>USNA01000004.1 GCA_900555955.1 uncultured Collinsella sp.
CGTCCTCCAGGAACTCGTCGCCCGCTTCGCATAAGGAGCTCGCATAATCTAGGTAAGAAAAATCGCCTCGTCCTCAAAACCGAGAACGGGGCGGTTTTTGGTGCAAGAAAAGTAGTCGGCATCGCAGGTTGAGCCAACGTCAGCGAGCGCTGCCCAGAGCGAACAAGTTGGCATGAAAAAGGCAGGGCATTGACCTTCTGGTCATGCCCTGCCTTTTGAATGACAAATTGTCGCTCTGGGCGGCGCGCAGCGTCAAGCCGTTACGCGGGCTGGTAAGCCCGCGTAACTCTAATAGTTGGCTTCGTAGCCGTTGCCGTCACCGGTGGGCTCTTCGTAGTAATCGGAGCCGTCGCTCGAATCGTCGGAATCGTCCGAGCCACCCGACGAGGTCGCGGTGCCATATGCGTAGTCCTCGGACGTATTGTTGTTGAGGTCACCGATCGTGGAGCTGGAGCCGTCTGAAAGGCCCATGGTGTTGGGACCCTTGGGATCCTCACCGGCGTCGACGCGGGCCATCATTTCCTTAAGCTCGTCTTCGTAGACAAAGACATAGCTCACGCCGTCGATCATAGTGCTGTCGTCAGCATACGAAGGCAGGTTGGCCGAGTAGATGCCCTCGACATCCATGCCGCGCATGGCATTGACCGTGGAGACGATATCCTGAACGCTCATATCGGTTACGAGCATATCGGACAGCGAATTAACCAGGCCAAAGATCTTCGTGGCATCGAAGTTATTGAGAATCTGGTTGGCAAGGGCGCCAAGCACCTGACGCTGATGGCGCATGCGCGTGTAATCGCCGTCGGCATAGGTGTAGCGGCAGCGGGCATAGGTAAGGGCGGTAGCGCCGTCCATATGCTGCTGACCAGCGGTAATCTTAATATCCAGGTGCTCGGAATCGTCGACGTCGTCGGTCGCGTTGATGTCGATACCGCCAACCGAATCAATAAGCGACTGCATGCCGTCAAAGCTGACCTCGGCATAGTGAGAAATCTGCACGCCGCACAGCTCGTTGACCGCCTGGACCATGGCCTCGGCGCCGCCATGCGTATGACAGGCGTTAATCTTCATGGTCTCGCCCTTGTACACGACCTTGGTATCGCGCGGAATGGAGATAAGCGTTGCCTGCTTTTTCGTAGGGTCAATGCGAGCCAGGATAATCGAGTCGGCACGATACGTATCCTCGCCCGGACGACCGTCGGTACCAAGAAGCAGTACGTAGAACGGATCTTTTGCCTCATCGGTATCGACCAGAATCTGGCGCAGGTTGTTGGTAATGACATTGGAGTCACCAAGCTTGCCCATGATAGTGGCAAACCACAGACCTGCAGCGGTCGTGGCGCTCAGCAACACACCGAGCACGGCGATGAGCGCGACACGGCGAACCGTGCGGCCGCGACGGCGCTGACGGGCGCGCTCGGAATAGCGTGCGACATTGTCGCGACTGTAGATCTTGGCCTGCGCACCAGTCGAGGGTCTTCGGGTGTTATCCGCTAGGGGCTTCTTGTTAAACATAGGCAACCTGCATTAGTAGATGACGGGATCGGGAACGGTGGCATGTTCGACATGCGCGCCAAGCGCCTGCAGCTTTTCGACAAACTGCTCGTAGCCACGTTTGATGTGATGGATGGCCGAGACCTCGGTAACGCCATCGGCGATAAGACCGGCAACCACAAGAGCCGCGCCGCCACGCAGGTCGGGTGAGGTGACCTGTGCGCCCGAGAAGCCCTTGACGCCGTGAATCATGGCGTGATGGCTCTCGATACGAATATCGGCACCCATACGCACGAGCTCGGAGGCGAACATGAAGCGGTTCTCGAAGATGTTCTCGGTAATTACGGAGCTTCCGTCGGCAAGGGCCGAAAGCACCATGATCTGCGCCTGCATGTCGGTCGGGAAACCCGGGAACGGAAGCGTCTGGATATCGACCGGCTTGATGCGCTCGGCGCGATTGACGTGGACACCGTTCTCGATACGCTCGCACTCGATGCCCATAAGTTCCATCTTTTTGAGCACCATGCCCAGGTGGATGGGGCAGAAGCCCGTAACATCGACGCCGCGTTCATCGGCCATGAGGGCGCCGGCGACGATAAAGGTGCCGGCCTCGATACGGTCTCCCACCACGCAATGGGTAACGGGATGCAGCTCCTCCACGCCCTCGATGGTCACGACGGGCGTGCCCGCGCCGATGATCTTGGCACCCATCTCGTTGAGCATGTTGGCGAGGTCGACGATCTCGGGCTCGCGGGCCGCGTTGTCGATAACCGTGGTACCCTGCGCGCGCACGGATGCCATAATGAGGTTCTCGGTCGCACCGACACTGGCAAACTCGAGCGTGACGGTGGTACCGCGCAGACCTTGGGGCGCATTAGCGTTGATGTAGCCGTGGGCGGTGTCGAACTCGACGCCCAGAGCCTCGAGACCCAAGATATGCATATCGATCTTACGAGCGCCTAGGTTGCAGCCGCCCGGCATGGCGATCTTGGCGCGATGGAAACGACCCAGCAGGGGGCCCATCACGGCCGTAGAGGCGCGCATCTTGGCGACAAGCTCGTAGGGAGCCTCCCAGGAATCAACCTGGGATGTATCGATTTCGAGCGTGTGCTCATCGAGAACTTCAATCGTGGCGCCCATGCCCTTGAGCACCTTGCCCATCACGTGGACATCGGAAATATCGGGCACGTTCTGCAGCGTCGTCTTGCCCGGCGCCAGAAGCGTTGCCGCCATGAGTTTGAGCGCGGAGTTCTTGGCACCCGAGACGGGCACGGAGCCTCCGATGGCGTGGCCACCCTCAACGCGGATAATATCCAAGGTCTACCCTTTCAAAAAGCATGCCCGGGGTGGCTGGGCCATCCCGGGCATGATGTGTTCGCAAATGGTCGAACGCTAAATCGTTTGACTATTGGGCAAGCTTGAGCTTACACCATGCGATTTCATTATAGAGGTAGGCGCGGCGTGCATCATCCTCCGACAAATTACCCAGCTTCTCTTCAAAACCTTGAATATCAGCTTTAACCTTGTCGGCATCGACGGTCGCCAAATCGCAAGCGCGCTCGGCGAGAACGGTCACGACATCGTCCGCAACCTGGGCATAGCCGCCGGCCACGGCAAACGTGTGGTCGACAGTGCCCATGGCCTTATCGGAAACGCGAACGTAACCGCGGTCGATCGTGCAGATTTCGCTGGAGTGAGCAGGCAGAACGCCAAACTCGCCATCCGTAGACGGAATCGACACAAACGCAGCGTCACCCTCATAGGCGAGGCTCACGGGGCACACGATGCGGATACGCATAACCTACTTCTCCCCCATCTTGCGGGCGCGCTCGCGCACGTCCTCAATCGTGGAAGCATAGCGGAATGCCTGCTCGGGCAGGTCATCGGCCTTGCCGTCGACAATCTCGGCGAAGGAGCGGACGGTATCCTCGACGCGGGCGTAGACGCCGGGGTTGCCGGTGAACTTCTCGGCGACGTGGAAGGACTGCGAGAGGAACTGCTGAATCTTGCGGGCACGGTTGACCGTAAGACGCTGCTCCTCGGACAGCTCGTCCATACCCAGAATGGCGATGATGTCTTGAAGGTCGGAGTACTCCTGCAGGAGCTCCTGGACCTTGACGGCGACACGGTAGTGCTCCTCGCCGACGATCGAGGGATCGAGAGCGTCGGAGGAAGATGCGAGCGGGTCGATAGCCGGGAACAGGCCGAGCGACGAAATGCTACGCGAAAGAACCGTGGTGGCGTCGAGGTGCGTAAACGTCGTGGCAGGCGCCGGGTCGGTCAGGTCGTCTGCGGGGACGTAGACAGCCTGGACGGAGGTAATGGAACCCGTCTTGGTCGAGGTAATGCGCTCCTGGAGGTCACCCATCTCGGTAGCCAGCGTAGGCTGGTAGCCGACGGCGGACGGCATACGGCCCAGCAGTGCGGAAACCTCGGAACCTGCCTGGGAGAAGCGGAAAATGTTGTCGATGAACAGCAGAACGTCCTGACCGCGATCGCGGAAGTACTCAGCGGTGGTAAGGCCGGCCAGACCGATGCGCAGACGCGCTCCGGGCGGCTCGTTCATCTGACCATAGACCAAGCAGGTCTTGTCGATAACGCCAGACTCGCTCATCTCGAGATAAAGGTCGGTACCCTCACGGGTGCGCTCGCCGACACCGGTGAACACCGAGGTGCCGCCGTGCTCCTGGGCGAGGTTGTTGATGAGCTCCTGAATCAGAACGGTCTTGCCGACGCCGGCGCCGCCGAACAGACCCGTCTTGCCGCCACGGATGTAGGGCTCGAGCAGGTCGACGGCCTTGATGCCGGTCTCGAAGATCTCGGTCTTGGTGGTGAGCTCGTCGAAACGGGGCGCTGCATGGTGGATGGGGTAGAACTCCTCCACCTCGGGCATGGGCTTGCCGTCGACGGGCCTGCCCATAACGTTCCAGATGCGGCCGAGCGTCTTGGGGCCAACGGGCATCTTCATGGGCTCACCGGTATCGGTGGCGATGAGGCCGCGCTGCAGGCCGTCGGTCGAGGACATGGCGACCGTGCGGACGACGCCGCCCGGAAGCTGGCTCTCGACCTCGAGGATCGTGCTCAGATGACCGATCGGGGTCTCGGCCTCGACCGTGAGCGCGTTGTAGATCGGGGGCACCGCGCCGTCAAACTTGACGTCGACGACAGGGCCGATGATTCGCACGATGCGACCATCACCGGCAGTCGTCTTCTTGGTGGCTTCCTCGACCGCAAGCTTTACGGTGTTATTAGCCATTACTGTTCCTCCAATGCTGAGGCTCCGCCGACGATCTCGTTAATCTCGGTCGTGATCGAAGCCTGGCGCACGCGACTATACGTGCGGGTAAGGGTCGAGATGATCGCGGTGGCATTTTCCGTCGCGGAGTGCATGGCCTTGCGGCGTGCACCCTGCTCAGCAGCCGCCGAATCGATCAGGGCCTGGTAGATGACCGTCAGGATATAAGACGGCACAAGCTTGCCGAGAACATGCTCGGGAGAGGGCACGAACTCGAACGTGGACGAGATGCGCTTAGGGGCGTCGGTCTCGTTCTTACGCGGACCGTGGGCCATAGCGATCATCTCGGGGTCGAGCGGCAGCAAATGCTCGACGCGAAGCTCCTGATCCACGCGGTTCTTAGCGTGGTGGTAGACAAGCTCGACACGGTCAAGCTCACCGGCACGATACGCATCGCAGATATGAGAGGAGATCATGCGGGCCTGATTGAAATCGGGCTCAGAGGAGTTGCCCTCAAAGTGCATGACGACGTTTGCGCGGTCACGGAAATACGTGGCCGGCTTACGCCCGCACGCGATGATCTCGCACTCGATGCCGTCGTTCGCCCAAGAAGCGGCGAGCTTTTCGGCCGTGCGCTCCACCGTCGTATTGAAACCGCCGGCAAGGCCGCGGTCCGAGGCAATAACGACAATCAGGCCATGCTTGACGCTCTCATGCTTCTGCAGCATGGGATCGGTGCCCGAACAGGAGGCGTCGCCGGCGACCGTCAACATGACGTCGGTCAGCGCCTCCTTATAGGGCTCGGCCTGCTTGGAGCGATCGAGAGCACGACGGATCTTGGCCGTAGAGACCATCTCCATCGTGCGCGTGATCTGCTTGGTCGTGGTAACCGAGGAGATTCGCTTCTTAATGTCGCGAAGGTTGGCCATGGGGCTTAGTTCTCCTCTGATCCAGAAACATCCGAATGGTGCTTGGCCATGAACTGCTGCTTGAAGTCGCCGATGACGCGCAAGAGCTCAGCCTTGGTGTCATCATCGATCTTCTTGGCGCGAACCTTGTCGAGCAGCGAGCCAAAGCCATTGTCCATGTACTCGATGAGCTCGGCACGGAAAGGCAGCACGTCGGCGATCTCCAGGTCATCCAGGAAGCCCTCGTTGCCAGCGAACAGCGTAACGATCTGCTCGGAAACCTCGAACGGCTTGTAGCGCGGCTGCTTAAGGAGCTCGGTCATGCGAGCGCCGTGGGTAAGCTGCTTTTGCGTGGCCTCGTCGAGGTCGGAGCCGAACTGCGTAAAGCCGGCGAGCTCCTGGTACGAAGCAAGGTCCAGACGGAGGTTGCCGGCGACCTGCTTCATAGCCTTGGTCTGTGCGTCGCCACCGACGCGGGACACGGAGATGCCCACGTCGACTGCCGGGCGCTGGCCCTGGAAGAAGAGCTCGGACTGCAGGTAGATCTGACCATCGGTAATGGAAATGACGTTGGTCGGAATGTAGGCCGAGACGTCGCCGTCCTGGGTCTCGATGATCGGCAGGGCCGGCATGGAGCCGTAACCGTTCTTCTTTGACATCTTGACGGCACGCTCGAGCAGACGAGAGTGCAGGTAGAAGATGTCGCCAGGATAGGCCTCGCGTCCGGGCGGACGATGCAGCGTCAACGACATCTGACGGTATGCCACGGCCTGCTTGGACAGGTCGTCGTAGATGACGAGCACGTGGCCTCCGGGATTGGTCTCGCTGGCGGGCTTGCCGTCCTCGCCGTTGTACATGAAGAACTCGCCGATAGCGGCACCGGCCATAGGCGCGATGTACTGCATAGGGGCGGAATCGGCAGCGGTTGCCGAAACGATGATGGTGTATTCGAGCGCACCGTGCTGAGCGAGGGTCTCGCGGATGTTGGCAACCGTGGAGGCCTTCTGGCCGATGGCGACATAGATGCAGACCATGCCCTTGCCGCGCTGGTTGAGGATAGCGTCGATGGCGATGGCGGTCTTACCGGTCTTACGGTCGCCGATGATGAGCTCACGCTGACCACGGCCGATAGGCACCATGGAGTCGATGGCCAACAGACCGGTCTGAACCGGCTCACACACCGGGGTACGGTCGATGACGCCGGGGGCCTTAAACTCGATAGGACGACGGTGCGTGGCGACAATGTCACCCAAACCGTCGATAGGCTGGCCGAGCGGATTGACGACGCGGCCGAGCATGGCACGGCTCACGGGGATATCCATAATGCGGCCAGTGGTGCGGCACTCGTCGCCTTCCTTGATGGAGTCGACGGCACCAAACAGAACGGCGCCGACCTCGTCACGGTCAAGGTTCTGGGCAAGGCCGAAGACGGTCTCACCGGTATCGGAGCTCTTGAACTCCAGAAGCTCGCCTGCCATGGCGCTCTTGAGGCCGGAGACGCGCGCGATGCCGTCGCCTACCTCGTCGACCGTTGAAACCTCATGCGTATCGACCGTCGCGGAGAGGCTCGTGAGCTGCTCCTGCAGTTTCTTGGCGATATCCTGGGCATTGAGGGTTTCGGACATTAGGCTTCACCTCCGTACGAATTAGCAGAGTTTGCGAGGGTCTCCTGCGCGACGCGCAGCTGCGTCTTGACGGAAATGTCACGACGCTCGCCGCGGGCCTCGAGCACCAGGCCGCCCACGATAGACGGGTCGACCTGCTCGATAAGGAATACCTTGCGACCGAAGTCCTGCTCGCATTTCTTAGTGATGGTTTGACGCAGCTCGTCGTCGAGCGGGATCGCCGTGGTGACGGTCACGCCCACTACATCCTCGTCTTCCTCGGCAACATACTTAAAGGCAGCTGCCACCTTGGGAAGAAGGTCGAGCTGGTCGCGCTTGGACATGGTGTCGAGCACGGCGATGATCTCGGGGCTGGCGCTAGCCAGGCGCTCGATCATCTCGATGTCCTCGAACACATGGTTCTCGGCCTTAGCGGCTTCCAGAAGGGAGCGCGCGTAGGTCTCGAGCACCTTGTCCTGATAGCGGCTAGTCGGCATTCAGGCTACCTGCTTCCTGGATGTAGCGCTCGATGAGCTTCTTCTGCTCGGCCTCGTCCTCGAGTGCCTCGCCCACGATCTTGGTGGCGACGGCAACGGACAGGTCGGCGATGGAGCTCGCGGCACCGGCGTAGATGGACTTGCGCTCGTCCTCGACGGTCGTATGGGCCTTGGCGATGATCTCCTCGGCCTCCTTGTGAGCAGCCTCGATGATACGGGCGCGCTCGGACTCGGCGTCCTTACGGGCCTCGAGAACGATGTCGGCAGCCTGACGACGGGCGTCGGTGACGATCGAGTCGGACTCAGCGCGCTTGGCGATAGCCTCCTGCTTGGTCTTCTCGGCCTCGTCGAGGCTCTCCTCGATCTTCTTGCCGCGCTCCTCCATGGTTTTCATGATGCCCGGCAGGGCGACCTTGGCCAGCACGATCCAGATAATCAGGAAGGCGATAAGCGCCGGGATGAACTCCGCCATCTTAGGGATGAGGATGTCCGCACCGGCAGCGCCGTCCTCGGCGAACGCGGAAACCGGCATGAGCAGCGCGGCCGCGGACGCGGAGAGTGCGATCGCGCTCTTCTGGGATGAAAGATTCATACTTGACGCTCCGTGCTATTTAACGATCAGCGCGACAACGAAGCCGATCAGAGCCAGAGCCTCGCCGAAGGCGGAGCCCATGATGAAGACGGTGAACACGCGGCCCTGGACCTCAGGCTGACGGGCCATAGCACCCGTAGCACCCAGAGCAGACAGGCCGATAGCAAGACCAGCGCCGATAACACCGAGACCGTAACCGATAACTCCCACGATTCCTCCTTTGTCGTGCGTGTCTTATTTCACGCAGGATAACCTTTTTATAACTGCCGGGCTCCATGGGTACGGGCACCGGCGGTTTAACGAATTGCCTTACCTTTAAGGCGCGAACGGAAGACTACTCCTCCTCCGCAACCTCCTCTGCCTCGGAGACATACACGGCGGTAAGGACCGTGAAGACGTAAGCCTGGATGGCGCCGACCACAAGCTCGATCGTATAAATCAGGATGAGGATGGCAAGCCAGGCCAGCGAAGGCAGGGCGCCGACGGCGTGGGCCGCGGAAACCTGCTGAAGCAGCGGCTGCATGAACATGCTCGCCATGATGGCGAACGAGCCCATGACCACGTGTCCTGCGAACATGTTGCAGAACAGACGGACGGCGAGCGTGATGAGGCGCAGGAAGGTCGAGAAAAGCTCGACGACCCACACAAGCACGTTCATCGGGAAGCTCACGCCCTGCGGGGCGAGGCTCTTGATGTATCCAATCACGCCGTGAGCCTTGCATCCGTAGTAGATGAAATACACGAAGGCGAAGATGGCGAGCGCGGCGGTGGAGCCGATTGCGCCGGTGCCGGGCTTCATTCCCGGGATCAAGCCGATCATGTTATTGATCAGGATGAACAGGAAAAGCGAGCACAGGAACGGGAAGTGCTTCTTCCAGTTCTCACCCACGACACCCTTGCCGATATCGTTCTCGACGTACTCGATGATGTACTCGAAACCGTTGACGAAGAAGCCCTTGGGAACCAGGGTCTGCTTCTTCTTGAACACGGCCAGGACGATCAGGAGCACGATCGTGGAGACGATCAGCCAAAACGAGTACTGCGTGATGCCGCAGCTCAGATCGCCCACGACGGGGGTGGAGCTGAACTCGCTGACCAGATGATTAATCTCATCAGGCAGCTTTTCAAAAATTTCCACGACTTACCTTTCGACCTCATGAGGATCTCGCAGCGCCTTGGCGACGCGAACCGTGCAGGCGGCCATAAAGGCCACGAAGCCGATCGCCTCGCCCAGGAGGAACATGCGAAATGCCTCTCCGAACAACACAAACACAACCAAGGTAAAGACGAGCAGGGCGATTGCCGAGACCGCCAGACTCACCATACCCTTGAGCATGTCCGCATTCTGCTTATCGTCAAGAACCGGCTTGAGCGTAAAGACAAAGGGAAGGAAGGCAATTGCGCCCGCGATGGCGCCTGCAACGATAGCGAGCAGATCGGCTATCTGAAACACTGGCGTCCTCACTTTCCTTTTTAACGCCTCACAGAACAGTTCCCGCCAAACATTGGTGACTATTGTACGAGCCAATCGCTAAAGTACAACCGTAAAAACATCGGTTAATACGCACCTGTTCGTTTTCTTAAGACCTTCTTTATGCCGCAGGTAGGTAATACGTTTTTCTCGAACCCCTCTGGGCTAAACGTCCGTTAACAGGAGTGCGCGTGAACGTCTTTTGCTCGCCCGCGCGCACCATTTCTTCGTATTTGTGACCGTAGCCGACAAGGCCCGACGACTAGAGCGTGCCGTAGATGCGGTCGCCGGCGTCGCCGAGGCCGGGAACGATGTAGGCAGCCTCGTTGAGATGGTCGTCGATGGCGCAGGTATAGATATGCACGTCGGGGTCCTTCTCAGTCAGCGACTTGAGGCCCTCGGGGGCCGCGACGATGCACAGCATGCGGATGTCCTTGACACCGCGCTCGCGCAGGTAGCTGATGGCCATCTCGGCCGAACCGCCCGTGGCGAGCATGGGGTCGACGACCAGGCAGATGCGCTGGTCGATATCCTTGGGCATCTTGCAGTAATACTCGTGCGGCTCGTGGGTGACCTCGTCGCGCTCCATGCCGATGTGGCCCACGCGAGCGGAGGGCACCAGGTCGAGGATGCCGTCGACCATGCCAAAGCCCGCGCGCAGAATGGGGACGATGGCGAGCTTCTTGCCGGTAAGCTGCTTAAACGTGGCAGTGGTGATGGGAGTCTCGACTTCGACATCCTCCATGGGCAGGTCGCGCATGGCCTCGTAGCCGTCAAAGAGCGCGAGCTCGCGTACGAGCTGGCGGAACTGGTTGGTGCCGGTGCTCTTGTCGCGCAGGATCGACAGCTTATGCTGGACGAGTGGATGGTCGACAAGCGTCACGCGGGACGCATCGTAGGTAACGGTCATGGGTTGATTGCCCCTTTCGTTGCGGCCGGAAGATGGCCTTGCTGACAAGGCACGCCGCGGTGCTGTTGCCACGCGCCGTGCATAAGTTTAGCGGTTTGTTGTATCGAGTGCCCCGTCGCAGCCCTACTGAGCGGTGCTGAGCGAACGCTTGACCGCATCGTGCCAACCGTCCAGGTTGCGCGCGCGACGCTCAACGGACATATGGGGATGGAACGTCTTGGCGATCTGGGCGTTTTGCTCCAGCTCCTCCAGATCCTCCCAATACCCAACCGCAAGGCCCGCCAGATACGCGGCGCCGATTGCCGTAGTCTCCACCGACTCGCATTGCAGTACGGGGATATCCAGCAAGTCTGCCTGGAACTGCATGATGAACTCGTTGCGCGAGGCGCCGCCATCGACGGACAGGCGCTCGATCGAAAGACCCACGTCCTGCTCCATGGCACGCAGCACGTCATAGCTCTGATAGGCCATAGACTCGCAAGCGGCACGCACGATGGTCGCGCGACTCGAGGCGCCGGTCAGACCGCATACGATGCCGCGGGCGTGCGCGTCCCACCAAGGTGCACCCAAGCCCGCGAAAGCGGGGACAAAGTAGCATCCCTCGTTATCGCTGATCGAGGAGGCGAGCTGTGCCGATTCGGATACGTTGGAGATAACGCCCATGTTGTCGCGTAGCCAGTTCATCGTTGAGCCGGCGGCAAAAATAGAGCCCTCGAGCGCATAGCTGACTTTGCCATCCGCAGCGATACCGATGGTGGAGACCAGGCCATTCTTGGATTCGACGATCTCGTCGCCGGTGTTCATGAGCATAAAGCAGCCCGTGCCATAGGTGTTTTTGGTCTGGCCGGGATGGAAGCAGCAGTGACCGAACAGCGACGCCTGCTGGTCGCCCGCCACACCCATGATGGGCGGCATGTTGGTCATGATGTCGCTCGCGACGCGGCCGTAGTCACCGGAGCTCCAACGGACCTCGGGCATCATGGCACGCGGGATATCGAAGAGAGCCAGCAGGTCATCGTCCCAGTCCAACGTATGAATATTGAAGAGCGCCGTGCGACTGGCGTTGGTGTAGTCGGTGGCGAAGGTTTGGCCGCCGGTGAGGTTATAGATGAGCCAGGTATCGATGGTGCCAAACATAAGGTCGCCCGCCGCCGCGCTCTCGCGCGCGCCGTCGACGTTGTCGAGGATCCACTGCACCTTGGAAGCCGAGAAATACGGGTCGAGCGTAAGGCCGGTGCGGGAACGCACCAGCTCCTCGCAACCCTGTTCAACCAACGCGTCGATTGCCGGCGCGGTACGACGGCACTGCCATACGATGGCGTTATAGATGGGCTGGCCGCTCACGCGGTCCCAGACCACCGTGGTCTCGCGCTGGTTGGAGATGCCGATGGCGGCAATGCGGTCGGAGTGGATACCGCTCTTAAACTGGACTTCCATCATGACGGCGATCTGGCTGGCAAGGACCGCCGTGGGGTCTTGCTCTACCCAACCGGGACGTGGAAAACTCGTTTTGACGCTGCGACGTGCCTGCGCGACGATGCAGCCGTACTCGTCGACGATGGTCGCAAGTACCGAGGTGGTGCCGCAGTCGAGCGCCATGATGTAGGAACCGCCAAAGTTAAACGAGGCACCTTCCATGCCCAGGCTGTCCAGATTCAACGACATCGCTTACACCTTTCTATTGCATCGGGTCGGACAGGACCCGCTCGATCTCTGCTGCGGGAAGTGCGCCTTGGCGCAGGATCTGGAGCTCGCCATGCTTAAACGTCACGATGGTCGAAGCGTCTCGGCACGGGGTCTCGCCCGCGTCGACGGCCACATCGACCCCCTCCAGAATACGGTCCTCAACGTCGGCAAAGCTTGCCGGCGCGGGTGCGCCGTGCGTATTGGCGCTGGTGCAGGCAAGCGGACTGCCGCACGCGCGGATGAGCGCCTGCACCACGGGCGAGGCCGACGCGCGAAGAGCCACCGTGTCGTCGGCGGCGCGCATAAAGGTTGGCACGCAGGGGGCTGCCTTGACCACGATAGTCAGGGCACCCGGCCAGCATCGTCGCGCGAGCGCGCGGGCCTCTTCTGGGATATCCACGCCGTAGCGGTCGAGGGCCTCGGCATCATCGACCAGCCAGGCGACCGTTTGGGTGAGTTCACGTTGCTTGAGGGTAAAGATGCGACGGTAGCCGGTACCGAGTGCGGGCACCGCGGCGCCATTGACGGCAACCTGCGGATCGCGCGGCCACGGCAGAGATTCGCTTGTATCTTGGGGCAAGGCGTCCGAGAAAGCGCTGACTGCCACAGCGACACCATAGACCGTCTCGGTTGGAATAAGCGCCAGGCCACCGCGACCGAGTAGCTCGGCCGTACGCTCGACGGCGAGCCGATGCGGCTCACGCGCTCCCTCGAATACCCGATAGACCGTCTGCATGTGTATGCCAGCCCCTTACGCTCTGGTGAAAGTTTGTTTACTGAGGGGCATTCTCGCACGAAACGTTCAACCTATTTGCCCAGAGCGCATGTTGGTTTGGTGAGCGGCTCTAGTAGTCGGTGAAAGTGAGGGGGTTATTGGACTGCGACGAACTTCTTTGGCCTGCCGGCGTGGCGTTCTTGGGCGGCGTAGCGCTCGATGCTGTCTATCGTTATCATCCGACGGCCGTCGACGAGTTCAACATCGAGCTTTCCTGCTTTGACCAGCGCGGTAATCCGCGAAGCGGAGACTTTGAGGTCCAGCGCTGCGTCTTTAAATGTTCGGCACGCCGCTTCCCGAGCGTCCTCGTGGTCGATTTCGACTGAAAGGGCCACGACCTCGGCCGAGCGTTCGTACCCTGCCGGAGTCAAACCGTTGTTGAGGTCGTCGGCCAAAAACGCCATCAGTGCCTCGGTGGCATGGGCAATCGCTTCTTCGCGCGTATCGCCATCGGCAAAGGCGCCGGGAATCTGCGGGAAGCTAGCGCAGTAACCGTCGTCTTCTTTTATGAGAACGCAGTCATAGGTAAATCGCTGCCTCATTTTGCCTCCAACTACCATCCAGCTTGGCGACGAATACTTGCCCACGTGTCCCTCTTTGGTCGATCATCACCAGAGACGTTCACGGTGACAACACGGTCACCAGAAACATACTTAGCATGACTACCGACTTGCGCGACCTTCACGAATCCATCGTGCTTGAGTAGGGCAATGATTTCCCGAAAGGTAGGAGGTTGCATGGGCCGACCTCTTTCAGCCGTCCTAATTATAAACTACTTTATAATTTTTGCTAACCAGTTAATAAATATTACTGGCGCTGTTTGGGCTCGGTGACGATGGCTCGGACGATGCGGGGACGATCGGTGAGGTCGCGGACGATGCGCACGTCCGAGAGACCCGCCTGGCGGCAGAGCTCGGCGGCGGCGTCGAGGGCGCCCTCGTAGAGCTCGCAGGCAAACAGGCCGCCGGCGCGCAGCATATAGGGCGCCGCATTGAGCAGGCGGCGGAAGATATCGAGGCCGTCGGCACCGCCCTCGAGCGCCAAATCGGGCTCGAAGTCCTTGACCTCGTGCGGTAGCGAGCGCATGACGTCAGTCGGAATGTAGGGCGGGTTGGAGACGAGCACGTCGAAGGTGCCCCATTCCTCGCGGGGGATAGAGCTCACCAGGTTTGTGAGGTTGAAGGCGACCTCATCGGACGTAAGCCCGAGCGCGTCGCGGTTTTTGGTGGCCAGGTCGATGGCACGCGGCTCGATATCGGTAGCGGTGCAGACGACATGCCCGCGGCGCTCCCAGGCAAGGGAAAGCGAGATGCAGCCCGTGCCGCAGCCGACCTCGAGAACGCGGGCAGTGCGGGGCTCGACCGGAGCGGGCGCGGCGGCATCCTCCGTCAGAGACGCCTCGTGGTCGGCGCCTTCGATGGCGATGCCGTATTCGTCGAGCTCGGGCTCAGCGGCCTCCTCGGCCTCGGTCTCTGCTGCCTGCGCGGCGGCTTCCTCGGCCTCGCGATCGGCCAGTTCCTCGGCATAGGCGCGGCTGCCCAGTACATCGCTGTGAGGTTGGCGGCACGGCGCTCGGCCGTCGCTCGCTCGTCGGCCAATGCGGCTTCGGCCTTGCGCGCTTGCTCGACTTCATCGTTCCAGGGCAGCTCAACGCGCTGACGGGCGGCAGCCTCGGGACTCAGCACCTCGGCATCCAGATAATTGAGGACTTCCTCGACGAGCATCTCGGTCTCGGGACGCGGAATGAGTACGCCGGGGGCACACGCGACGTCGATCATGCGGAACTGCGTGCTGCCGGTGATGTACTGCAGCGGCTCGCCCGACCGCCGCGTGCATGGTCTCGAGCTGCGCCGCATCGAGCGTCTCGTCCATACGCATATATAAGTCGATGCGCGCCAGACCCGTGGCTGCGCACAGCAGCCATTCGGCAGAAAGACGGGGATGCTCCTCACCGCGCTCGGCCAGGTACTCCTTGGTCCACTCGAGACAACGCTTGATGGTCCAGATCTCGTTTGCCATGGGGTCCTCCCCTCTTAAGCGCCAGGCGGCGCGCGAATGTCGGAGCAGATTGTACGCGAGGCCAGCGCTTGGCAAGAGACGATTGAAGGCGATTATCGAGAATCAGCCCAGAATTTTGCACCGGGCTCGCTCAAAGTGTTCATTCGCCGACGTCTAGATTTGCATTCGTCAAGCTTTTGGCAAGGTTGCCCCAAAACTAACCAATATCTAACCAAACGCTTGCCACATCGCTTGACGCGCGACGCGTCAAAAATCACCCCGCGACTTCTTGAACGATTTTTCGAGCAATATTTCCAATAGCAGATGCACACCGTTAATTGCTTTCAGCAGGTAAACAGCTCAAATGCCATCACAGCCGACTGAATAAAATATCAAGGCAATGTCACCAATGACTCCCTACGGATCATTTGACAACCAAGGAAACGCCGATGTTTTGGCAATGTCAGCGAGCGACGTCCAGAGCGAACAAGTTGGCATGAAAAAGGCAGGGCATAGACCTTCTGGTCATGCCTTGCCTTTTGAATGACAAATTGTCGCTCTGGGCGGCGCGCAGCGTCGAGCAGTTACGGCGTTTGGTAAAACGCCGTAACCTAAACAGCCTGTGCCAGCTTCTCGGCTCGCTCGGCGGCGGCGAGCGCCTCGATCACGGTGCCGAGCTGGTCGCCCAGAAGGACGCCGTTGTAGGTGGAGTTGAAACCGATGCGGTGGTCGGTCACGCGGTCCTGGGGCTGGTTGTAGGTGCGAATCTTCTCGGAACGGTTACCGTGGCCGATCTGGCTTTGGCGCTCGGCACCGAGCTCTGCCTGCTGCTTCTCGAGCTCCATCTCGTAGAGGCGGGCGCGCAGCATCTGCATGCAGACCTCGCGGTTCTGGATCTGGGAGCGCTGCTCCTGCGACTGCACCACGGTGTTGGTGGGCAGGTGGGTGATACGCACGGCGGAGTAGGTGGTGTTAACGCACTGACCGCCAGGGCCCGAAGCGCAGTAAGTATCGATGCGCAGGTCGGACTGGTTGATCTGGACGTCAATCTCCTCGGCCTCGGGAAGCACGGCAACGGTTGCCGTTGAGGTCTGGATGCGGCCCTGGGACTCGGTCTTGGGAACGCGCTGGACGCGGTGCACGCCGGACTCGAACTTCATGACGGAGTAGACGCGGTCGCCCTCGACCTTGAACTCGATGGACTTAAAGCCGCCGGCCTCGCTGGGGCTGGAATCGAGCACGGTGGTCTTCCAGCCGCGCGACTCGCAGAAACGCTGGTACATCTTGTACAGGTCGCCGGCAAAGATGGCCGCCTCGTCGCCACCGGCGGCGGAGCGGATCTCGACGATGGTGTTCTTGTCGTCGTTGGGGTCGCTCGGGATGAGCATATACTTAATGTCTTCCTCGAGCTGGGGGAGCTTTGCCTCGTTTTCGGAGATGTCCATCTGGAGCATCTCCTTCTCATCGGCATCGGTAGTATCGTGGAGCATTTCCTTGGCAGCCTCGATGTCGTCGAGCGCGCCGATGTACTCGCGCGAAGCGGCGATGAGGTCGGACTGGTGCGCGTACTCCTTGTTGAGACGCGTGAACTCCTTAATATCGGAGGCGACGGCCGGGTCGGAGAGCTTCTTCTCGAGCTCCTCGTAGGCCTTGATGATCTTTTCGAGCTTGTCGCGCATGGCAGGACTCCTTTATATGCGTGAAGGTGAAAATCGGCAGAGTTGATGGGGCGCATGGCGCCACTGCGGGGGTAAGCCCAGCTAGAACATGTCGATCCTCAGATACATGCGCATCCCTTCGCGTATGGGGTACATAGTTGCGGTCTAACCCATACATGATAGCGTGCGCAGGCAAACCTGCATATAACCCGCACGGAATGAGTGGACGTAGTCGTTGGGGACGTTCCTTAACGACTAGTCGTTTAAGAACGTCCCCAACGACTACAACGGCCAACAAAAGGACTGTCGCTTTGCCGAATTCTAGAGCGTTTGAAGCAGAGCGATGAAAAAGCGGATACCCTGGAGGTAGGCGCTGCGGGTGATGCGCTCGTTGGTGCCGTGGACGCCGCGATCGCACTCGTCGTCATCAACCACAAAGGCCGAGAAGCGAATGCACTCAGGGCAAATACGCTGGTAGTTGGCAGCATCGGTCGCGCCAATCACGGTCGAGGGAACGATTCCGATAGGAGCTCCGCCCGCCGCTGATGATCCGTTTTCCTCCGTCCCCTTTGGATCACGGAAATAGCGGGCGGCGATGGAACGAACCGCCTCGAGGCCGGGACCACCGACACGCGGGGACGGCGAAGGCTCGGAGCTGCCGGGGCCAAGTTCGACCTCCACACGTCCGGCAAGGCCCGCCCCGGCAACCGCCTCACGGCAGCGCGCCACAACGTCAGCCACGCTCGTGCCCTCGAGCATGCGGAAGTTGATGTTGGCCCACATATCCTGCGGCATCACGTTGGCGCCGGTGCTGCCGCCCTCGATCTGCGTGGGCGCGCAGGTGGTCGTCACGAGCGGGTAGAGCTTTTTGCTGGCGAGGCAGTCGCGGACAATGGCATCCCCGTTGGCAGCAATCTCATCGGCCGTGTAGAGCCCCAGCTCGACGAGCTGTACGGCAAGCAGATCGGTCACACGCGTCGGCCACTCGATATCGCAGATTGCGGCGATGGCACGGCTCAGCACCTCGAGCGAAGTGCCGCCGTAGGGGTTAGACGAATGCCCGCCTTCACTCTTCGTCTTGAGCACGATATCGGCATAGCCCTTCTCGGCAAGGTCGGCATGCATAAGCCAACCCTCGCCCGCGCCGTACTCGGCAGCCGAAACAATACGGTAGTCGCCCTCGTCGATCAGGTACTACAGCTCAATGCGATGGACGTGG
>USNA01000005.1 GCA_900555955.1 uncultured Collinsella sp.
CGCGATAACAGGGACGGAGGTGCTGGTGGCACGCAATAAGTACCCGGAGGAGACGGTCGAGAAGATTCTCGACGTTGCCGAGCGGCTCCTCGTGGAGCGCGGCTACGAGCACACCACGATGATCTGAAGAGCAATACGCTGAACCGAAAAAGGTAATCGAAGCCGCGCTTGTGGACTTATCGAGGGTCGAGATTCCCGCCCCATCCATCGGCACCCAGCAGAAGGTCGTCGACATCCTCGACCGCTTCGACTCCCTAACGAAATCGCTCACCGACGGTATCCCCGCCGAAATCGAGGTACGCCGGGCGCAGTACGGGTACTACCGCGACCGCCTGCTCGACTTCCGAAACTAAGTGAGAATAAGTTATCGGTACGCTTTTTTATAAAATGTAAAAAAGTACCCCCATAACTGATAAAATGGACACTGAAAAAAAGGGGGGGCATCTTGCGTATATACCGACGTGAAAAGTATCTGAAGCGAATGCGTGGTTTCTACCACGATGACGGGATGATCAAGGTGATCACCGGTGTTCGCAGGTGCGGTAAATCCTGTCTCATGCAATCAATCGCAGACGAGCTGGTGGAATCCGGTGTAGCGAGCGACCACATCATCTATATCGACCTCGACTCACGGGAGAACAGGAAGGTCAAGACGACCGATGAGCTCGAAAATCTGATTGACATGTCGACCCCAGCAGACACTGAGGGGACGAAGTACCTCTTCATCGATGAGATTCAGAACGTAGAGGAATTCGAGCTGCTCATCAACGGCTACCGGACAGATGGCGGTTGGTCCATCTTCATTACCGGTTCGAATTCATATCTGCTTTCTGGGCAGCTTGTTACAAAGCTGACGGGTCGCTATATCGAGTTCGAGGTGTTCCCACTCGACTTTGCGGAATATATCGATATGAAGCGTTTTCTCGGCAAGCCTGTCAATGACGTTCTCGTGGGAGAGTTTACCGAGTACCTGACCCTTGGAGGATTTCCCAAAGCGTTGGAGTATGAGGGCGAGGATGAAAAGCGCACCTATATCAAGAGTGTTATTCATGAGATCTTTGAAAAGGACGTCAAACATTCGAACAAGATTAAGAATGTCTCGGTTTTCGATGCCGTCCAGACGTATCTCATCAACAACTTTGGTGCGCCGACGAACCTGAAGAACCTCCTCGCGTACTTCAATGATGTCGAGAAGATTCCCATCAAGCGCGAAACGCTCAATCGGTATATCCAGATTCTTGTTGACGCGAAGATCCTTTATCGCTGCTCGAGGTTCGATCTCAAGTCTCGGCGATCGCTTATCCGCGAAGAGAAGTACTACCTGGCTGATCCCGGCTTCTATTTCGCCATGAACACGGATGCGAGGATTAACTACGGGCCGACGTTGGAGAACGTGCTCTACCTCTATCTTGCATCGCGCGGGTACGAGCTTTCTGTGGGCCGTATTGGGAAGCTCGAGTGTGACTTCATCGCTCGTAGGCGCAATGCTTACGCCTACATCCAGGTCTCTATGTCGATTGCCGACAGAGGCGTCGAGGAGCGCGAGTACAGGCCGTTCGGCCACATCAGGGATGGGTATCCGCGCTACTTGTTCACGCTTGATCCTCTATTGCAGGAGAGGGATGGCGTCAGGCACCTTAACATGGCGTCGTTTATGCAAGATGGCGGTGATCTTATTTGAGCGGCGGCCAGATTCTTTTGCTCCCTAGTGCGCAAACAGTGCGGGCATCAAATGAGGACCATTGCCTCACGTAGAATCGATAGATTGAGGACTTGTTTTGATGTTGACAAGCTTTTGGCCAGTGACTCCTATTGCCGAGTGGGAATAGCGGAAATAACAGCCTCCGGACCTTTTGGTTCGGAGGCTTTCTTTTTCGTTCTGTTCGGAAGGAGCTCCTTGCCAGAGTCCCATGGATAGCGAACGGCTTTATCGAGCGTGTGCGTTTTCGTAGGCGCCTTTGATTTCTTCCGGCAAATTGTCGGGAATCAGCGTCTCCAGCCTATCCTCGCTGCCATCTTGAATCGCTTGCTCGTAGTACCAGCATTTGAACTTCAACATGTCCAGGGCACGGTTCATCTTCGCGATCTCCGACTCCATGTGGGCCTTCCGCTCCTCGAACATGGCCTTGCGCTGGGGGTATGTTGATGGACCCTCTGCACACCATTCCATGAACAGACGGATGTCCTTGATCTCCATTCCCGCCTTCTTCAGGCATTCGATGACCCGAAGCGCCTCGAGTTCCGTATCGCCGAATCGGCGAATGCCGGACGTCCGCTCCAGCCCCGGGAACAATCCCTGCTTGTCGTAATATCGCAGCGTTGAGGCGGGCAAGCCGAACATTTCCGCCACCTGTCCGATTGTGTACATGGCCCCTCCGAATAAATCTCGAATTCATTCCTTGACCTAAAGTCAGGTTTAGGAATTACCTTCATTCTCGTCAATACAAATCGGTAGCGCAAGGGGTGGTCCGTAATGGGCAAAACGGTTTTCGCCGGCGGCGTGAACGGTGTGGGCGATATCGCCGGGCACCCCGCTCTGGAACAGGCGCAACGAATGGGCATGGAAATCTAGGCGGGCTACTTAACCGCGTGGAGGCAGATTCGTGTCCAGAACCATCGATAGGAGGAAATCGATCATGGCAATTAAGCAGACGGCGGGCAGAGATGCCCTGGGGGACTTTGCCCCCAAATTCGCACAGCTCAACGACGACGTGCTGTTCGGCGAGGTGTGGAGCCGGGAGGGCGAGCTTTCCTTGCGCGACCGCAGCATAGTGACGATGGTTGCCCTGATGGCGCAGGGGCTGACGGACTCCTCGTTCCAATATCATCTGATGTCCGCAAAGAACAACGGGGTGACCAGGGCTGAGATAGCGGAAATCCTTACGCATGCGGCGTTTTATGCGGGATGGCCCAAGGCGTGGGCGGCCTTCCGCATGGCGAAGGAGGTCTGGGCGGACGAGGACGACGGCGCCGACGCAAAGGCCCGACACCAAAACGAGATGGCCTTTCCCATCGGTGCCCCCAACGACGCATTTGCGAAGTACTTTATTGGGCAAAGCTACCTCGCGCCCCTTTCCACCGAGCAGGTCGGCGTCTACAACGTGACGTTCGAGCCCGGCTGCCGCAACAACTGGCACATCCATCACGCCAAAAGCGGTGGCGGACAGATCCTCGTCTGCGTGGCTGGCCGAGGGCTTTACCAGGAATGGGGCAAACCGGCACAGGAACTGTGCCCTGGCGATGTAGTAAATATTCCCGCGGGCGTAAGGCACTGGCACGGTGCGGCGCCCGACAGCTGGTTCTCCCATCTCGCTGTGGAGGTTCCGGGCGAGGAGGCCTGCAACGAGTGGTTGGAGCCCGTGGTCGACGAGCAATACCTTAAAGCGACCGACAAGGAGGCTTAGGCATGGAGCAGTTGAAACTGACGCAGGAATGGGACAAGGTGTTCCCCAAAAGTGACAAGGTTGAGCACAGCAAGGCGACTTTTCACAACCGATACGGCATCACGCTGGCGGCCGACGTCTACGTGCCAAAGAACGTGGAGGGCAAGTTGCCTGCCATCGCCGTCAGCGGTCCGTTTGGCGCGGTGAAGGAGCAAACGTCCGGCCTTTATGCGCAGAAAATGGCGGAGCTGGGCTTTTTCGCGATTGCCTTCGACCCGTCCTATACCGGCGAGAGCGGCGGTGCGCCCCGCTATGTGGCATCGCCGGACATCAACACCGAGGATTTCTGCGCAGCGGTGGATTTCCTCTCTGTGCAGAATAGCGTTGACCCGGAGCGCATCGGTATCATCGGCATCTGCGGTTGGGGCGGCATGGCAATCAATGCCGCAGCCATCGACACCCGCATCAAGGCCACCGCGGCTATGACCATGTACGATATGACCCGCGTGACCGCAAACGGCTACTTTGACGCCGAGGATTCCGAGCAGGCGCGCTTCGAAAAGCGGAAAGCGCTGAACGCGCAGCGCACCGAGGACTATAAAAATGACAGCTATGCGCTGGCGGGCGGCGTGGTCGATCAGCTGCCCGATGACGCGCCGCAGTTTGTGGCGGACTATTACGCCTACTACAAGACTCCGCGAGGCTACCATCCCCGCAGCCTGGGCTCCAATGGCGGTTGGAATGTGACGTCTTCGCTGTCGTTTTTGAATATGCCGATCTTGCAGTACGCCGGCGAGATCCGCTCCGCCGTGCTGCTGGTGCATGGCGAGAAGGCGCACTCCCGCTATTTCAGCGAAACCGCGTACAGCAAGCTGACGGGGGACAACAAGGAACTGCTCATAATGCCCGGTGCCAGCCACACTGACCTCTACGATCAGATGGACGTCATTCCGTTTGGAAAGCTGAAAGCGTTCTTTGAGGAGTATTTGAAATAAGACGCACCTTGCTTTTTACTTATTAACGGTCATGCATTTAGTGAGGACGGTTTGCGGCAAGACGCCTCGCCGCGCTACTAGTCGTCGGCCCGCGCCGCCGAGAGCAAGGCACCCAAATCGGCCCGAATCGCCTCCGCCTTGTTTCCGAGCTGCAACGGGGCCGAGTCGCCCGAGATGTTTACGCTCAGCAGGTGCGCATCCGGCAGCTTGGCGGTCATGCTCCAGAACGGGAGCGTGATGATGCCGGGGGTCATCTCGCGCCATGCCGTGCCCTGCAAAAACGTGTCGTCTCGCACCCACGGCACAAGCTGCCAGCCGCAATGCGGGCATCGGGGGACATCATCACTGCGGATCTCGAAGCCCGCACTGCCCACGTGGTTGTAATGATTGGCGTGAAGGCGGCCGTTGGAAAGAAACTCATTTCCGTGGGGAAGAAACTTCTCGGTGAGTAAAGCTCATCGGAGCGGGGATAGAGCTTTGTCTGCGGGGTACGAAATGCTGGCTAGCGGTTGCGACGCCTTGTTGCAGAAATGCCAACTGCCGCAACTATAGCACCGGCAACACTCAGGGCGGCTGCCATCGCACCGTTGTCGCCCGTCGCGGGTAGGGTGGCCCCGGCTGGTTTAACCGCCGCTACTGCCTTGGTGGAAACGGGATTTGCCGTGGGCTTTTTTGCATTGGGCTGCGGTGTGGGCTCGGGCTTGGTTTCCGGTTCGGGTTTGGAACCGCTCGTATCGGTTGCAATCAAGTGCACGTCACTGTCGAAGACGTAACGGATGTAGTAATCGTGCCGCGTTTCGTGTATAATCCCCTGCCCGCTGTCGAAGTCACGGTCAACGTGTGTGCCAAGGTAGGTTGAGCTGTTGAGGTCCAGCCTGTAAGGGATTTGGTCGTCGGCGTAACTGCCTGTAAAGACTACGGTTGCTCTAACGTGATTGTCAATCATGGTCAGGGCAATAGAGACGCTGGCCTCTTTGGGGTTCTCGGTTTTTATAAGGCTTTCGGTATCGGTGTCGATCTTGAAGAGATGGACGGTGTCGTTAAGCCCGTAGATGAAGTCCTCGGGTTTGTCGGGAAAATCGTATACAAGAGCCTCGTTCTGGACCAACTCGAAAGCAGGGGGTAGCTCCAAATCGTAGTAATGATCGATGAGGGTGGTTGCTGTGAGGCTGCCTTCCGCGTTGACTTCGTCGCAGGTGATGGGTGCTGCGACATCGGGTTCGGGCATTTCGATCGCCAGTGCTGCGCAGGGTAGCAAAAGCTGCCCTGTCATAAAAATGCTTACTCCGAAGGCGACGACTCTGGCGCCTGCATGAAGCTTGACGTTGCGGATAGACGGGCCAGTGCGTTTGTTATGGGTTTGCGGTGCAACATGCTGTCCATACATAAGGCGCTCCTTGTTCGTAGGCCGGTTTCCGTGGATCTATATTGCGCCTGCCCGAGTCGGCCAGGATCATACACGCGAACGCTCACGCGAGCAGGAGAAAACTCTAGTTAATTTTCCCACAGTCGACACTTTGCGGCCAACGATTTGCTGTTCAATTCTCGTAGAGAGAGTCAAGACAGTTGAGGAGTTGTCAGGCAATGAGATTGTGTCTAGAGAGCGCGAACGAGAGATGCGATCTACAGACGACTGAATAGCTCCATCCGTTTTGGTTACAACGAAATGTGTGCCGCGCGCCCGCGGCATGAAGGAGGGAGATTGCTATGAATATCGTTGTATTGAGTGGTAGCCCGCGCAAGGGCGCCAATACCGACACCATGGCCGAGGCGTTTGCCGAGACCGCGCGCGAGGTTGGCCATACGGTCGAGGTCGTTCGCGTTGCCAGCAAGAAGATCGCTGGTTGCCTGGGGTGCCAGTATTGCTTCGCCCGTGAGGGCGCCTGTGTGCAGAAGGATGACATGGCCGACGTGATCGAGTCGCTGAAAGGCGCCGATATGGTTGTCTTCGCTTCGCCTATCTACTGGTTTGATATCACTGCGCAGGAGAAGGCCGCCATCGACCGCCTGTACGCCTTCGGTGCTACGGGCTTCCCGTTCACCAAGACGGCCCTTTTGCTCGATAGCCACAGCGAGGGCGTCTATGATGCGGCGATCGCTATGTACAAGTCAACCTGCGCATACTGCAAGTGGGAGGACCAGGGCATTGTCACCATCAGCGGTATGACCGAGCGCGACAGCATGGCCTCCTCGCCCAAGCTGGAAGAGGTGCGAGAGCTCGCTCGCAAGCTCTCTTAAGGCAAGAAGAGCGCATGGCAATCAGTGTTGGTGGAAATGCTTGCAATCCTTATCAAGAGATAGGGGTGTATTCTCTCAAGTGCCGTATAGAACAATTTTTAAACGCAGAAAAACAACTGAAAACAAATTAATCCGCGTTAAAATATTGTCAAACAGAAGTTCATGAGGGAAGGTTGCGTATGCGTCGCAAGGCAGACGAGCTCCTTAGGGAATGGCGAGACAAGGCTGATAGAAAACCTTTGCTGGTCAAAGGCGTGCGCCAGTGTGGCAAGACCTATCTGCTCAGAACGTACGCCCAGGATCTTTTCGAATCGGTTGTCTACGTTAATCTTGAGAACGACCGGTCGGCGCGAGCGGATTTTTCGGGCGGTCTTGACCCTCATTCGATCGTACGCGCGATCGAGGCTCGTACGGGACAGCGTATCGTGCCTGGCAAAACCTTACTGTTCATTGACGAGATCCAGGCATGCGAGGAAGCACTCACTTCCCTTAAATACTTTTGCGAAGATGCTCCCGAGTATTACGTTGCGGCTGCTGGGTCGCTTCTTGGGGTTGCCATTAACCATCAGTCGTATTCGTTCCCCGTTGGAAAGACCGACTTGATTGAGATGACTCCACTCGATTTCGAGGAGTTTCTCTGGGCGATGGGGCACGATCAACTGGTCGACGAGATACGCTCATCATTCGAGTTAATGGGTCCTCTTGCGCCAAGCCTTCATGAAAAGGCGCTTGGGCTCTATCGACAGTATCTTGTTGTTGGCGGAATGCCCGAGGCGGTCCAAACGTACATCGATGATCAGTCAATCATTGATGTGGCCGAAAAGCATCGGATTATTCTCGACGGATATTCCGCCGACACCAATAAATATGCTGATGAACGCTTGAGCGCAAAGACGCGTGCGTGCTTCGATTCCATTCCACAGCAGCTTGCCAAAGAGAATCGTAAATTTCAATACAAGGTAGTGCGAGCGGGGGGCAATGCGTCTCTCTTTGGAGATGCTCTCGACTGGCTTGTATTGTCGGGTACGGTGGCGCGCTGCAGCCTAGTCGGGCAGATCGAAAGCCCTCTAGAGGCCTTCGTTAACCCTTCTGCTTTTAAAATCTATCAGGCGGATACAGGGCTGCTCGTCTCCAAGGCCGGTGCTCAACGCGCCGATATTCTTGCCGGCATCGGCGGCACATTCATGGGTGCACTTACCGAAAACTACGTTGCCCAACAGCTTTCAGCCATGGGCTATCCGCTGCATTATTGGACGCGAGATAATCGTGCGGAAATCGACTTTGTAGTAGAGAAGCAGGGATGCTTGTCTGCGATTGAAGTCAAGGCGGGGGAGAACACAAGATCTCGAAGCCTGTCCTCACTTAAAAAGACCCATCCGGGCGTGCGCCTTATCAGGCTATCGACTAAGCCCTTTGGAATGAATGATGGACTTATGTCTGTTCCACTTTATGCGGCATTTTGTCTATAGGGATGATGCTGGTGTAATGCATGGGGCCCGGAGCGCGATGTTGCTGCGCTCCGGGCCCCGCTGCTTTGTAAAACCATGACGGTTTGGCTGCCGCTGTTTCAGTCAAACAAACTCGGCATGTCGTTTTCTTTCATGAGGGCACCGGCAGAGGGGAGGTTCTGCGCGGTGAACTTCTCGGCAGAGACGCCGGCGCCAAGAATCTCTTCGGTTGTGCCGACGGGGGGGACCGAGCGGCCCTTCTTGGCGGTAAAGGCCTGGACGCCCTGCGTGTTCGTGGTCGTCTTGGTCTTGAGCAGCGACGTGTTGAAGTTCATCAAACGATAGTCGCTCGAGACCAGCGCGATGTCGCGATCTTCCTTGAGCACCTGGGCATACAGTAGCTTGCTGCCACCGTAGATGGCGTTCTTAAGGCGCTTGCGGTTGGTCTTGGTGACGTATCCAGAAAGCGCGACGCGCACCACGCGGCCGTTCTCAAAGACGAACAGCACGTCGGCCTTGTAGTCCTCGGGGTCGATGACCCAGATGACACTCTCGTCGGGTTCCATCTCGAGATCGGTCGGCAGGTACGAGCCCAGCTGGGCCGACTTGGTGTCCTCAAACGCCGCAACCTTGCACTTGTACACCTGGCTCTTATTGGTAAAGACCAGCAGCTCGTGGGTGTTGGAGGACGGGAACTCGATAAAGGGTTTGTCGCCGTCCTTGTACTTGAGCGTGGTCGCCTTCTTGAGCACGCGATCCGTCATCTTCTTAAGGTAGCCATCGTGCGAGAGCATGATGGTGACCGGGTACTCCTCGACCTCGGGCTCCAAGCTTACCTCGATAACCTCATGGGGCTCGATCCTGCCCGTGCGGCGCGGCATCACGTATTTCTTGTTGACCGCGGCCAGCTCGTCGCTGATGACCTTCTTGATGTTCTCTTCGCTGGAGAGAATCTCCTCAAGCTCGGCGATCTCACCCTCGAGCTTGGCGATGTCCTTGGTGCGGTTGAGGATGTACTCCTCGTTGATGTTGCGGAGCTTAAGCTCGGCAACAAACTCGGCCTGGGTCTCGTCGATGTCGAAACCCTTCATAAGGTTGGGCACGACCTCGGCTTCGAGCTTGGTGCCGCGGATGATGGCGATGGCCTTGTCGATGTCGAGCAAGATCGCCTCGAGGCCGTGCAGCAGGTGCAGGCGCTCGGACTTTTTGCCCAGGTCAAAGTTAATGCGGCGACGCGTGGACTCAATACGCCACTTGACCCACTCGTGCAGAATCTGGCGCACGCCCATAACGCGAGGGTAACCATCGACCAGCACGTTGAAGTTGCACGAGAACGAATCCTGCAGCGTGGTCGAGCGATAGAGCTTGGCCATGAGCTTGTCGGGGTCGACACCGCGCTTAAGGTCGATGGCGATGCGCAAACCCGAGAGGTCGGTTTCGTCGCGGATATCAGCAATCTCCTTGACCTTGCCCTCTTTGGAGAGCTTGACGATGCGCTCGATGATGACATCGGTCTTGGTGGTGTAGGGGATCTCGTAGACCTCGATAATGCGCTCTTCGGGAATCCAGCGCCAACGGGAGCGGATTTGGAAGCTGCCAAGACCGGTCTCGATAATCTTTTCCATCTCCTCGCGGCGGTAGATGATCTCGCCGCCGGTCGAGAAGTCGGGCATGGGCATGTACTCGAGCAGGTCGCAGTCGGGATCCTTGAGGTAATGCATCGTGGCAGTACAGACCTCGTTGAGGTTGAAACCGCAGATGTCGGACGCCATGGCGACGCCGATGCCCTTATTGGCCGAGACAAGGATGTTAGGGAACGTGGTGGGCAGCAGGCGCGGCTCCTTCATGGCGCCGTCGTAGCTGTCGACGAAGTCGACCGGGTCCTTGTCGATGTCCTTGAAGATCTCGGCGCTAATGGGGGAGAGCTTGGCTTCGGTATAACGCGAGGCGGCGTAGCTCAGGTCGCCCGAATAGTACTTGCCAAAGTTGCCCTTCGACTCAACGAACGGCGCGAGCAGCGCCTCGTTGCCGGTGGCCAGGCGCACCATCGTCTCGTAGATCGCGGCGTCGCCGTGCGGGTTGAGCTTCATGGTCTGGCCCACGATGTTGGCGCTCTTCTGGCGCTCGCCCTTGAGCAGACCCATCTTGTACATGGTGTAGAGCAGTTTGCGGTGCGAGGGCTTAAAGCCGTCAATCTCGGGGAACGCACGCGAGACGTTGACGCTCATGGCGTAGGGCATGTAGTTGACCTCGAGCGTCTGCGTGATCGGCTGGTCGGTGACCTCGGAGTGCAGGCCGATGACGTTCTCGGCGTTGACCTGCTTTTTCTTTGGCTGGTTCTTCGTCTTCTTCTTTGCCACGATTTCCTCTTGAACTTCTTATGGGCCGTCGTTATCGATTTGCTGCTATTGCAGGTCCAGCTGGTCCAGGTATTCCTTGCCATGCTCGGAGATATGGCGCTTGCGGCCCGCCTCGTCGTTGCCAAGCAAAAGGTTGAACATGGTCTCCATCTTGGTGACGTCCTCGGGCTCCACCTTGATCAGGCGACGCGTCTCGGGGTTCATGGTGGTGAGCCACATCATGTCCGGATCGTTCTCACCAAGACCCTTGGAGCGGTTGATGGAACACTTCTGGTCGCCGATCTCCTTGAGGATGCCGTTCTTCTCGAGCTCGGTGTAGGCAAAGTAGGTCTTTTCTTTGCAGTTGATCTCGTAGAGCGGCGACTCGGCGATATAGACGTAGCCCTCGTCGATAAGCGTGGGCACCAGGCGATAGAGCATGGTGAGCACGAGCGTGCGGATGTGATAACCGTCGACGTCGGCGTCTGTACAGATGATGACCTTGTTCCAGTTGAGGTTGTCCAGGTCAAAGGCGCCCAGGTTCTTGATGCGCTTGTCTTTGATCTCCACGCCGCAGCCCAGAACGCGCATGAGGTCCATGATGATGTCGGACTTAAAGATGCGCGGATAGTCCTCCTTCAAGCAGTTGAGGATCTTACCGCGGACGGGCATAACGCCCTGGAACTCGGCATCGCGCGAGGTGCGAATGGCGCCCGCTGCCGAGTCGCCCTCTACGATGTAGATCTCGCGACGGCTCTTGTCCTTGGAGCGGCAGTCGATGAATTTCTGCACGCGGTTGGCCATGTCAGTCTTCTGCTGCAGGTTGGTCTTGATGCTCTGGCGCGTCTTCTCGGCATTCTCGCGCGAGCGCTTGTTGATGAGCACCTGCTCCATGATCTTGTTGGCGGCGTCTTTGTTCTCGATTAAGTAGGTCGAGAGGCGTTCCTTAAAGAATGCCGTCATGGCCTGCTGGATAAAGCGGTTATTGATGGCCTTCTTAGTCTGGTTTTCGTAAGACGTCTGGGTGGAGAAGCAGTTGGTCACTAGTACCAGACAGTCCTGGACGTCCTGCCACTTAATGCCGCTCTCGTTTTTGTTGTATTTGCCCTGTTGCTTAATGTAGGCATCGATGGCGCTGGTCAAAGCGCCGCGGGCGGCCTTCTCGGGCGAACCGCCGTTCTCGAGCCACGATGAGTTGTGGTAGTACTCCTGCATCGTGAAGGTGCGCGAGAAGCACATGCATGCGGTGATTTTTACGTTGTAATCGGGCAGGTCCTCGCGATCGCGACCGCGACGGTCGGCCTCGATAAAGAAGGGCTCGGTAAGGTAGTCGGTACCGACCTTCTCGAGCACATAGTCCTCGATGCCCTTGGGATAGCAAAAATCCTCTTCGGAAAACTCACCATCGTCGCCCTCGATGCGCAGGCGGAAGGTCACGTTGGCGTTGACCACGGCCTGACGGCGCATGGTCTCGCGATACCAATCGTGGGGGATACTGATGGAGGTAAAGACCTCAAGATCGGGACGCCACTTGATGGTGGTACCGGTGCGGTTCTCGTCGCTGGGCTCAATCTCGAGCGCCTTCTTTTTGGCGCCGACGACCTTGCCCTTCTTAAAGTGCAGGGAGTACTTGTTGCCGTCGCGCCAAACCGTGACGTCCATGTACTCGGAGGCGTACTGGGTCGCACAGGAGCCCAGGCCGTTGGTGCCGAGCGAGAAATCGTAGTCGCCGCCCTGGTTGTTGTTATACTTGCCGCCGGCGTAGAGTTCGCAAAAGACGAGCTCCCAGTTAAAGCGCTTCTCGGAAGGGTTCCAGTCGAGCGGGCAGCCACGGCCATTGTCCTCTACCTGAATGGAGCCATCGCGAAAGGCGGTAAGGGTGATGAGCTTGCCGTAGCCCTGGCGCGCCTCGTCAACGGCGTTGGACAGGATCTCGAAGGCGGCATGTGCGCAGCCGTCGAGCCCGTCCGAGCCAAAGATGACGGCGGGGCGCAGGCGTACGCGCTCCTCGTCCTTGAGCTGGCGGATACTGTCGTTACCATAGTTTGCGGTGTTTTTTGCCATACTCGCTCTCTCGGTGCTCCTTTGCTGCGTTTAAGTCATATAGATAGTCAAGGTAGCATAGCCCAGCCCGTGGGCGATTCCAACCAACACGAAATCCATCGAACAATCGTTCGGAGTTCGATGGAGATTCGTTTACTCGCGAAAAACCGAGTCGGTTCTGTCCGAGTAAGTTTGAATAGCGAACCGAAGTTGTAATTTCCGCATGGCAATGACGAATATGGTTTCCATAATGACAGATATAATTGACATTGTCTGATATATGCAATATATTTCTGTCATGTTGCAACGGATATCTGTCCATTACTACGAAAGGAACTCCATGCCGGGCAAAAAGAACCTACGCATGAAGGCGGCGCGCGCGGCGGTTGGCCTTTCGCAAGCTGACTTGGCCCAGGCCGTGGGCGTTACGCGCCAGACCATTGGCCTGATCGAGGCGGGCGGCTACAACCCCACGCTTAATTTGTGCGTGGCAATCTGTAAAGCGCTACGCGTTACGTTGAACGACTTGTTTTGGGAAGACGAAAACGACGTCGACCCTGACGCTCTTTAGGAGTTCGCTATGAAATTTGAAGATTTAAAACTCGTGCAAAAGTGGCGTGAATATGCCGGCCCAAAGGACGAGCGCCTGGAGGCTGAGAGCGCGAAGATCTACAAGATTGGTTTCGTGCTGCTTTCGTTTGGCATGTTGATGATCTTTTTCTACCAGTTTATAGCTCGACAGGTTGCGTGGGTTCACAGCGACGCCAGTGAAATGCCGCATGGCTTTGTAACGCCGTTCGAGGCAGCCATGTATTTGTGGCTTGTTCTCGTGATGTTGATTTGCGCAGGACTGCAAACGCGGAAGGGCTATGTCGATACCAATCGTTTTGGGCAAACCGAGCATCTTCCTGTTGGATATTTCCTGCTTGTCAGCGGTCTTAGCGGCGCCGCGTTCGCGCTTGTTATTGCCGCAATGCGCTGTATCGCTGAGGCGCAGATCGTACCGCTCGAAAGCGTCTTTTGGTTGGCGAACCTGGCCACGGGCGTGTTCTGCGGTGCGACGATTTTCGCGGCCACGTTTGCTGCCCTGTGCGCAACGTTTTTCACGGCGAAAAGACGCCGTGCCAAGCTCGAGGCAGAACTCGACTCCTCTGATGACATCTAATGCGTAATGGGCTGGCTCTGGGTTATCAGAGCCAGCCCCTTTTGGTGTTCGATGAGCCGAGTCGGCGTCTCTCGCAAAAGTAACTAGGAGCTAGCGAGGCCTATCTGAATTGACCTCATTGGCGGTGTCGGTTTCGAGCACCGTACGGCGGGCGCTGTAGGCGATAAGGCCGGCG
>USNA01000006.1 GCA_900555955.1 uncultured Collinsella sp.
CGGGCCGTGTTCCGCTATGCGGTTGTCAATTTGCGAAAGAAATTATGCGTCACCTACTTTCATACGGCTGATTTCGACACTTTTCCGGATGTTTGCCGAATAATTGCCGCGTAATCAAGCGCCGTCTGCACATCATTTCGCAGGCGGCGTTTGATTTCTGTCCGCGCGCGCTGATAGACTCCATCTTGCCCGCAAGGAGCGGGCGCGTTTTATCCAGAGTCGAGGTAGAGAGTTGGCTCCACGATCCCGACGCCAACCGGCCAAGAGGCACGGTGGCCCTGCCAACATCGATGAAAGGAGTCCGTATGGACAATTTCTCTGTGCGCAGTGAGCGCAACTTCCGCAATCTGTCAGCCAAGCCAAAACGAATGCATCTTCTAGACGAGCCGAATGGCTACGCCTCGGCCACGGTCAAGAGCAGCCTCTCCCACCAGATGCGCTTTACGATACAGAAGCTCGAGGAAGAGCTCTGCGCTGCCGGCAATCCACACGTACTGCAGATCAAGCTGCTTGGAGACGATTCGCGCGAGCCGTCCAGCTGGAAGCTCTTTGCCGACGGCGCGTGCGTTGCGGACGGATCGGGCGCCTTTGCCCGCGAGTGCTTCTGCGAGGGAGCCGAGATGTTCCTGGACCTGTGCCGCGACGCCGTCAAGGCTGCCGAGCTGCGCCAGTGGAGCCAGAGGGAGTATGAGCTGCTGAGTGCGGCCCGCGAGATTGCGGGGATGTAGGCGGACGCAGGCGGTGCCATGGTGACGTGCGGCCGTTGCGCTCCGCCACTTAAGCCTCGTGATATCAAATGTCAGTCAAGTTCATTAGCGCGGCAGAGCACTTTATTTAGCGCCCGTTAAATAGCCAGCCATGCCACATCCTGCCCCATCATTTCGAGTAGGGAATGATGGGGCAGTCTTATTCTCTGTCAGCGTTCTTACTCCCCAAACCTATAGTCGTTGATGCCCAACGTGGAGCAGTTCTCGCTTATTGCTCGGACAGTTTGCACGGGGATTCCGTCTTCGACATGAGCGGAAACGCTAAACGAAAGCTGTATGTCGGCACCGCCCAGCATGTTTAGCTGACTCACTACTTCGTCCATGATGGTCTGGATGTTGCGATTGACACGAGTGTTGTCGAGCTTTGCCGTCATATGGAAGGATGTCTTTTGCCTCGCGGGCTGCACCACCACTGGCGTCGTGTCGACAACCGTGGTCCTGCCAGTTCCGTCCGTCACCGTCTCGCTCGTCGTAGGACCAAACGCAATTCCATGCCCGCCGCCATCGGAGCCCTGCCCAGCCTCCGCAGCCGCAGTGCGAGCAGCAGCCTCTTCCTCTTCAATCTGCCTTGTTGCTACGGCCGGTTTTACCAGCAGGTCGCTCTCGTTGATAAATGTCTTCTGCTCACCAAACGTCAGCTCCATATAGCGATCGTCCGAGAAGCCTGCAGCAAGGCCAAAGTATTCCTTTGAGCCCAGGCCCCTTTGAATCGCGTCCTCGAGCACGCCATAGCACGACAGCCTGGGAAGATAGCAATAAGAGCACAGGAACTCCCACAGACGCTTAATCTGGATGTGGTCCGCTTCCTTCCAGAGCACTCGATCGAGCTCCATCTTAAGCAGGGCGGGTGCCCAGGTCTTGATGGCCGCCTCATCGGAAACAAGCTTGCGCGCCATCTTGGCAACGATATTTTCGCCGCCGCCCTCAACGTGTTCTGCTTCCCAAACGATATCCATCGAGTCGCTGAAAAGGTCAACACGCGGATAAATAAGCCAGCTATAGGCCTCCTGGATCTTTATCTCGAGCGATTCGTCGGCACGTCTCACACTCTGGTCAGTCTCGCGCGTCTGTGCCACGTCAAGGTTCAGCGACTCGCGATCTTTCTTGATGGAATCCCAAGCAAGGTATTGTTTCGCCTCACTTAGGAGTTGTGCATAGTACGATGCGTCCGCAGCGGCGAACACAACCATATTCTTGTACGTACGCGGAGACGTACCGCGATTTGAGAGTATCTCCGATGCCAAGGTGAGCGCCGCGGAATCGGCCGTTTTTCCACGGTGATTGGCAGACGGCGTCAGCACCACCAGGCGCAGCGTCTGATCATCCGGAACGTCAAGCGAGCTTGCGGGACATACATGAATGCCCGAGAAGGGATCGATCTTGCGCAGTCTCTTTAGGCGACTCTCAACTTCATAGAGCGCCTCAGAGTCCTTGACCTGCTGGGCGCGGTCATCGGCAACTTTGCGCAACGTGGGACGAGTGTCATACCAAAAACGATTCCCGTTGACGTCGCTATAGAGGAAAGACGAGGATGTCTGCAGCGTGCCCAGGGCATCGTTGAATACGGAGATGTTCTCGCCAGGCTGAACCGTGCCCAAGCGAATATGCGCACGCTCGATACCGCGGACGGATTGACCGCCCACGTCGGGAGCACTGCCGAGCATGATGGTACGTGCGACGCGACGCGAAGCCAAAAGATTGCCGTAACGAGTATTGTTGCCGTCATTGCGATACGGAACGGACTGCTTGCCGTCGATCTCGGAATCAACAACTGCATTCCAGTTGTCATCAAGATAGCGCGTGAGCTCATCGCGCACGCCAGGCACATCGAGGGGGAACGACCCCGGCATAATCATCGGCGAAGGATCCTGGTTCATCCACAGCTCGTGGATAACCGACGCCATTAAGCGCAACACGCCACGGGTACGTTGAAACTTTTCGAGCGTTGCCCAGTCCTCGTAGAGACGGTCGAACACTTCAGGGTGAATCGGATAGCAGGAAACCATGCGATCGCGGTATTCAAGCTCGCGCGACTCCACCGGGAAGTCTGAAGTATTTTCGTTGTACATCTTGCTAAATGTCGCGCACACTTCATCGCGAGCGGCATCATCCTTGCAGTCAAGGAAAAGCCTGCGGCGCACAACCTCGAATCCTTCGTTTGCCGCCACGGGCTTCCAAATAGCCTCCATGCGCCCAAAGGTATGCTCAATCTGCTCCAAAGCTCGCTGGCCCGCCTCGCCACCGATCTCGTTGTCAGATTCGGGGATAGAGGCTACGACCAGGCTGCGCTTCGAAGCGCGTGCTGCCTCGGTGAGCTCCTGGATAAAGGTGATGAAGTTGTCGAAGCTGCCAGCGTTAAGCCCATCGACGCCATAAATCTTCTTGGCATAGGCAACGAGCTCGTCCATAAGGACAAGACAGCAGCCGCAATCGTCGAATAATTCAGTCAGAGCAGCGGATCCCGGCGAGACGCCCTTCTTATCAGCATCTTTCACATAGTCGTAGAGCTCGGGCCTGCCAGCGGATTCTGCAAGCTGGTATGCCATATGACCCCAAAGCGTGTTGACCATGATGCCGGGCATAGTAGCCGGGCGCATGGCTTTTGCCGGATTGATAGAGGTGCCCACGAGCACAGCAACATGCACCTCAGGGACTTCGGTAACGCCCGCCTCCTCGAGCACGGGCGCGAGGTTGGCAATCTGCCCCACGCGGGAGCGGCTGCGCATCATGTGGTAGAGAGCGAGCATGCTGTGCGTCTTGCCGCCGCCGAAGGCCGTCTTGAGCTGGATGACGGGCTCACCGTCGAGGCCGCTCACGCGGCGCAACGACTGCACGAGCAGGCCCTTCATGCCTTCGGTCACATACGTTCGATTGAAGAATTCGACCGGGTCGCGGTACTCCAGCTCGCCCTTGCCGCGCGCCACCTGGGCAAGGTCCGCAGCAAACTCAGCGTTTCTATAGCGTCCCTCGGCGACATCCATATGGGGTTCCATGACATCGCGCCAACTAGGCAGGCCACGCACGGCCTTGGTTTGCTCGAGTGATTTCCTACGAGGTGCCGGGGCATCCACGCCAGCATCAACATTTGTTGTCACTGCCGTCGAGCCGTCGGCGCTGCCATAGCGAACCTCGCGAAGCATTGCGTTGAGTTGCGCCGTGGTATCCTGATCAATCTGCTCAGCCAAACGACTCATGGTATCGAGCGCACGCCATGCGTCGCTGTCCGAGATGCCTCCCATACCGCGATGCGCAACCTTGTTGCGAACGCCCTTGAGCTCCATGACGTAGTTCTTGCAATCCTGAGGCAACCTAAGGCGAAAAACATCGCGCCAGTTGATGTCAACGAGCAGCAAGCACAAGGCAATATCGAGCGAGTCGGCAAGAGTGGCATAGTCACCCGATGCTGGCAGGTTGCGCTTTTGGTCGTCGTAGAGCTTGTTGAGCACGCCGACCTGCCAAAAATCATTGCCGTATGCCTGGGTAAGCTCGCGCATCACATAAGGATCAAGGGCCTCGAGCAAAAGGTCAAAGCCCTTATTGAGAAGATCGCAGTTATTAGCGTTGTTCTCCATGGTTTATCTCCTTGGGACTTAATCGAAAAGCGAGTCTTGCATGGGACGCTCGACAGCAAGCTGCGCAGCCTTTGACTGAATCTCGGGCCATGCCGTAACAAGCGAGTTGTACGCGAAGGCCTCCTGTTGCCAGTTGCGCTTGTCCGCAATGGTAAAGAGGCGATACGCCAGCGCCTTGGCACCATCCGCACGGCCACCAAGTGTCTGGCTAACGATCTTGGCGCAAGCCGTAACACCGCCCTCCTCGAGCGCATGCGTAAGCTGCTGGGTCGTAAGCCAGGTAGGCGCCTTAAAGTCAACGCGCTCCGACACCTCGCTACGATCGAGCAAGTGCACATTGCCCTTAACGGAAGCAAGAAGCCCCTGTGCCGCTAAACCTTCGATAGAGACGTTCTTGGCGCGGGCGAGCACGTCGGCTTCGCCGAACTTAATGGTGTCAAAGGCTTTCTGCGTATAAAGATCGACACAGAAACGGCTCTCACGATCGAGCTCGCCATCCTGGTCGCTAAAGTACGCATCCACCTCTTGGTTGATAAGTTGCAGCGCTGCACGCACCGTCATGGGGCTACCGTCGGCCTCGAGCACCTGGCTGTAGCGCGAATAAACACCGATACCGGGGCCAATAGCCGACTGGGCAAGGTCAACCGGCGCGATATTCGAAGAACGAAGTTCATCGAGCGCGGGCCCAAGTTCGCGCTTGAGCGCCATCACGAACTCGCGGCGCGTTCCCATAGGCGCATCCTCGGGACGTTTGCGGCAGACGAGGACGATGGAGGACGCGAGTGCGTTAGTACCAGATGCAATCATGCGCGTCGCCATCTCTGTACGAATAGGCCAAGTGCCTGTAATGGAGAATCCCGCGCGGATGACAGCAGAGAGCATCGTCTCCCAGCCAGTCGACGCAGTGGACTCCACATCATTCTTGGTCTCAGTCTCGCTCTGCTTGAAGGCATAGTAGATGGTCACAGGCACACCCTCACGGGCGTATTTATATACCTGCTTGAAGGTGCTAAACATACCCTCCTCGAAAAATGTCCTCGCGCCTTCCTTGCCACGGTTCTCACGATAGGGCGTGGCCACGAGCTCTTCATGCTTGGGTACGAGCATGGTGCTGAAAAGCTTAGGATAGGTGCGCCTTAGCGACTGACGCAGCCAGACATAGAAGAAGTCGGACAGGTCTGCGTAACCGATGTTGTCGTAGTAAGGCGGATCAGTAGAAATAATGATATTCCGCATCCCATTATCACTTTGAGCATCCTTTTGGCAGGCAACCCCTGGTATTCCGGTAGGTAGAAACGGAAGAGCTTCATGAGCGTATTGAATAGCGGCCTTTGCAGATCCTGTCGAACCGCCCATAATATTAGCTTCTGCATAGTCCCATAGCATCGGAATGGCTTGCCGCCCAAAACAATGCTGAATCTTTTCTCCAACGCCATTCCAACGGCATAAGGAATTATCGGTCATGGCCAGCCTGTCAATTGCAAGGCCAAGGTATACGCCGATAGCCTCGCCATAGGCGCGGGCACCAGTGCCGCCCTCGTCAAGGCCTTGGCCATCACCGGAAAGACCGGTCGCCACAGCATCCGCCTCGGCTTTCTTCTGTGCCTCGCCCACGAGTGCTGAGAACGTCGTCAACGCCGTCAGCTGTCGATTGGTGAAGAGCTGCGAAAATGTCGCTAAGCCATAGTTTGGCGTCTTAAAATCTCTGGGGTTCGACGCGATGTCAGCGTCAGGATAGTCATCGGGTTTGGGAACGTTAGCAATTGCCGCTTGCTCTATAGAAGGCGCACAGTAAATCCTTCCCCGCTTGCCCTCAGCGACAATGGTCATGAGCTTCTCGCCCATTCGATGCTCACGCCCCTCAGAGCGAATATACTTGAAATCAATCGGCGCGCCGCAGTGCACGCAAGTCGCGCCACGTCGGTTCACCGTGCCATCTTTTGTTGCCTTTCCGGGCTCAACCTTAAAATGAACTTCGCCGCCCTCGCAATGAGGCTCGACGTGCCATTCCTTTCCTTTTTTCTTGGACAAGTCGAACGAACGCACGAGAATTGCCTCGTGTCCACACGCGGGATTGGGACACTTAACCGTGCGCGCCCAGAGCCACGCAATGACGGTGGCCTCGCCGCCGCCCTGTTCTGCCGGCACCTGCACTTTGGGGTACAGGTTGCCAATACGACGTTGAGCTTCTTCCTTCATCCAGGTGCCATAGTACTCAACATCGGCAGCCAAACCAGCATTACCACTCCAGCCTCCATTGGTCAGCTTGCCACGGGCCTCGGGGTTAACGGCGGTCTTGTCCGCGAACAGCGGCGGAATCTCAATCATTGCCTTATTGATGGTAACGGCCACCGGATTGAGGTCCTGCGCATATGCCTTAAGGCCCAGACGCTGCGCCTCCAACGGAATGGCACCTCCGCCTGCAAAGGGATCCAGCAGGGGCGGCAAGTCGTCGCCCATCGACTTTTTAATCTCGGCCTTGGCGGCATTAAGCACACGATCGTTATTGGAGTTCTCCCACACCACGAGCTCGCGCAGGATGCCGAACAGGCGCTCGCGCTCGGCAGGCTGCTCCTCCACGGTGGGGAACTTCTCGGGATGCGCCGATGGATCGTCCACCAGCGACGACCAGATAACTGCGCGCGCCGCGGCCAGCGGGCGACGGGCCCACCAGAGATGCAGCGTCGAAGGATGCCCATGGCGGATGGACTTCTCACGTGCAGACGCCGCATTGATATCGTCGAGCGGCAGCGCCACCTCGATGAGCTTCTTCTTTACTGCCATTCCTGCTCCCTCTCTAGTATCACGTCGCCCGCTTCCTTGAGGCGCGCGATGTCGTAGTTCGTGCTTGCCGCGGCATAATCCGGCGGGCTTGTAAATGGATGTGCGATGTAAGAAGTTCGGGTCGTGTTTCCATCGACTTCGACCAGTGCGAGCACAAAGGCGTCTGGCCTGTTGAGCGCACACATCACCTCGTTGTGCGAGACGGTGACCGTAGTGGCTCCCGCGGCGCGACCCTTGACCTCGATCATTCGCAGCGCCGGCCCCTTGGCATGAAGCTCATCGGGCACCACGGATTCGATGTCGTAGCCGCAGTTATCTGCGCTTCGATCCCGCGGCGTAAATCCCAGCTCCCGCTCGATAGCCATGACGGCACGCATGCCGGCAAGCTCTACCTCGCGCCTGCCTGCCGCACTGGATTCGGCGGTAGCATGCGAGTCGTGGGGTAGCATGCCAACTGGAATCACAAGCGCGCCGCCCAGCACCCTCGGAGTCGCGGGAGTGATGGTCTTTTCGCGCTGCAGCTCCGCCAAGCGCATTTGTCTACGGTCGCGCAAATCATCGGCGCGACGACGAGCATTCAGAGAGCTCAGGCGTGTCTTCTTGCCTTGTTTTTCTTTCTCCTCCAGCTCCCACGCGCGACCATCCCAATAATTGGCCTCGTCGGTAAGACGCGCGTCAACGGCTCGCTCGATCTTCTCGACCTGCGGAATACGACGATTGCGTACCTCTTCGAGGCTCACAGGGAGGATCTCGCGAATGGCGAAATCCATGGCAAGCGCGTCAATGTCGCCGGTAAGCCACTCCTGCTCAGAAGCGATAGTGTGCGCGGCAGATGCCTCGGACGGACGAGGACCGCGATAGTCCAAATAGGGCGCATAGCCCGCATCACGGGCTTCGCCCGCAGCGTCAACCTCAACGAACCTAAACTCTTTGGATACCGTACGCTTGGTGCCGTCGGCCAGCGTCGTGTCGTCCTGGACGGAGTTCTCGATATAGAGCAAGAGTCTCGGCTTGTCTCCAAAATCTCTATCGTCCACGAGCACACAGCCCCGCTTAAGCGCCGAGCCCATTTGGCCAATCAGCACCTTCACCGTTGCATCCAAAAGCGCCTCACCGGGGCATACCAACTCCGCGGGAACGAGTCCAGGGCCCTCTTTAGATTCTTTGTCAAAGCAAATACGCTCATAGGAGGCAAGCACGTGGCCGCATTCGCCGCCTATGCTCATAGAGCGAACCGAGAACGGCACTTCGAGCACCTCGAACCTGCCAGGCTCGCGAGATGCCACGCGTCCTCCCAAGCGCTTCATTGCCGCCATGAAAAATGCCTGGATACAGTGCGGCTCGAGCTTGCGCGCCTCCATGCGTTCCATATCCTCGCGAATGGCGCTTACGCCGCGAGCGTCCATGACGTCATCGGTAAGCGCATACTCTTTGAGAAGCCGTTTAATGGAGCTCGTGTCGAGCGATGCATCGACCACCTGGTTGAGCCGCGCCCGTACCTCGGGGTCATCGCCATAGCGAATCGCATCGAGGAGCAAGTCACGGAGCGTCTTGCCTTCAAAGGTAACTCTGCCCAAGATGTCGAAAACCTTGCCGCCCAGCGCGGCACGTTCCACCTCGAGCTTGCTGAACAGGCGTTGGAATACTTCTCCCTCGCGCGTCTGCGTGGAGACAAGGTTCCACAGATGACATACTTCGGTTTGACCGATGCGGTGAATACGACCGAAGCGCTGCTCGAGCCGATTGGGATTCCACGGCAGGTCGTAGTTGATCATAAGGTGCGCGCGTTGCAGGTTAATGCCCTCGCCGGCGGCATCCGTAGCGACAAGGATGCGCGAGTTCGCATCCTGCTTAAACATTTCCTCGGCACGATGGCGCTCGTCGCGCGTCATACCGCCCTTAATGGTGAGCACGGCAGAACGGTCACCCAGGAGGGAGCCAATCTTCTCTGCGAGGTAGTTCAGCGTGTCCTTGTGTTCGGTAAAGATGATGAGCTTCTCACGTCGACCGTCCATGCCAAACATATTGGAATCGTCTTGCAGCAGTCGCGAAAGCTCCTCCCACTTACGGTCCTCGCCACTAATGCGAACATCGTTTGCCCTGCGCTCGAGCGTGCGTAAAATCGCGATCTCGGCATCGAGCTCAGCCGCAGTCGCCGCCGCAGAAGCGGTGTCTACGACGTCATCTTCCATTTGTTCGTACTCTTCAGAGTCGTAATCGTCCTCGTCAAAATCTCTGGAATCGATGCCCCATTTATCTGTATAGGCGACCTTGCCGCTCGCAACGCTTTTTGCCTCGGCGAGCTTGGACTCAAGTCGTATGCGGCGACGTCGAAGCGACTGATAGATGGCCTCGGGACTCGACGCAAGACGACGCTGCAAGATAGTCAAAGCAAAGCCGACGCTGTTCTTATGCTTGCCACCCAAGCGCTCCGCACGGTTAAACTCCTCGGTGACGTAATGAGTCACCGAGTCATAGAGCTCCTGCTCGGCAGGAGATAGGTCGTATTCGACTGTGTAGGCGCAGCGTTCGGGGAATAGCGGACGCCCATCGAACTTGAGCAGCTCTTCCTTCACGAGGCGACGCATCACATCGGAAACATCGCAGTCAAGCGAAGGTGCGGGCGGAAGGCTCTGAGCCTGGCCGGCAGTGGAGCGCGCCGCAGGATTCTTAACGCGGTTGCCTCCCGCAAACCGGTCCTTGTCCACGAGCGCCATAAAGTAGCGAAAGTCAGCCGGCTTACCGTTGTGAGGCGTAGCCGTCAGAAGCAACAAGTTTTCGGTTGTGTCACCCAAGAGCTGACCGAGCTTATAGCGTTTGGTCGGTTTAAACTCGCCGCCAAAGTTTGTCGCGCTCATCTTGTGTGCCTCGTCGCATACAACGAGATCCCACGAAGTTGCCCTTAGCTTCTTTTGGATCTCGTCGTTGCGAGCCAGCTTATCTAGGCGGCCGATACAAAAATCGACCTCATCGAAGGGATTCCCGGTAGCAGAAGACTCCAGCACATCATTTGTAAGCAAGCGGAATTTGAGCCCAAACTTTTGCCATAGCTCGTCTTGCCACTGTTCCACAAGATTACCGGGAGCCACGATAAGGCAACGCCTAAGATCGCCGCGAGCAATCATTTCTTTTATTAGGAGGCCCGTCATGATGGTCTTGCCTGCGCCGGGGTCGTCCGCCAGCACATAACGCAGCGGCAAGCGCGGCAGCATTTCCTTGTAGACGGCCGAAATCTGGTGCGGCAGCGGCTCGATAGACGACGTACGAATAGCCAGATAGGGATCGAACAGATGAGCCAAGCCTATGCGATACGCTTCGGACACGAGTCGCAGGTCATCGGGGTCGGCATCGAACGCCCAGGCGCTGGACTTTTCGATGATGTATTTATCCTCGTCTGTATCGAAGAGAGGTCGGTCACCCAGTGCGCCCTGGTCCGTCTTGTAGATTACGTTTAAGACGGAATCGCCATGCCATTCGACAGCCTTAATGGTCACGGGCGAATCCCCCGCGATACCGCGAACGCGCGTACCGGGCGTTATCTCTGCTAGCTTTGCCATCACGCGCCCCGCTTTACGAGAAGCGAAAATGCGTGTCGCAAGATAACGCTAGGATTGTCTATCGAAGGAAGACACTCGCTGGCGAGCACCCCCCCCCCGAAGAATTTTCGTCTGAATGGCCACGAAAAATCTCCTGGGTTTTATTGATACCGGGGTGAAGGACGATTCACCCTTGTTACAGCTTTATCTATTGTCTTTCAATCAGCTTGCCGTGTCATGGGGTTTTCTGCAAAAGGAATCGTTTTTACCTCGCGCGGTTTGTTGCTCAACAATGCTGCGAATAGCGTGAATACCTTATGATCGCTCCGCGTCACCAGCGCCCATTAGCACGCTTACAGACGCTTTGGCACCTAACGCCCGTTGTTCGATGCGCACCCTTTACTCAAACGCCTACACTTGAGCATTACAGGTCAATTACGCCACCAGGCAAGCGAGGCTAGCATGCGGTCCGAAAACGAACAGATTCATTACCGAGCAAAGTTCAGGCTTTCGCCCTATTCGACCACCACGCCCTCAATCGTCGATGCGTATCGCCAGATCTACACCTGGGTGCGCGACAAAGAGAAGCGCAAGCGCCATGAGCAGAGCGCCTTTGAGTTTTTATCAAGCAATAAAGACGTTGCCTCCGACTTTGTATTTGGAAACCTCAGCTATCCCGTTGGCTATTCTGGAGGCATGACCACGGGCAGCCATGTAAGCATTTGCACTCGTGCAGCCTTTGATGACAAGCGAGGCAAGATTCCCGTCGCTTGGGCCTTTGAATATGACGAGCCCGACAGTCATTATTCGTATCGTCACTGGCACACTTGCATTGGCCTTGAAACGGCCGATGACAACTCCTGCCTAGTCAATATTAAAGTCACCTATGCGACCCTGCCCGAATATGTGGGCTGGCCACTGCCAGAACCGGACCTCAATATTCCCCGCATCGCAAAGGTTCTGTTTTCGCTTCCCAATCATCAGGCGTGCGTTGGAGAGACTGTCGTCAACACATCGTGCACGCGCCTGACGTTTGAGAACTTTGACGCCGAGTTCTCCGACAACCTTCTGAGCAGCCAGCGCGAGCTCCCTCTGATTCTAATAACCAGCGATGATACCGGTCGATATCCCGTCAAAGATCCCGGCAAGCTCGCCAATAACCTTATGGGCCTAGCCAACGTGTTTGCCGCCGATGAATCCGATGGTCGGCTCAAATCAAAGCTGTTCAATCTTTTTCTCTACGATACACCTGCCTATCGATACAACTGCCCCAAGTCGTCACTTCGCATTTACCAACCGAACATCAATCTGTCTGATGAAGAAGACGCACGTCGGCACCTCTGCATCAGGCGCGATAGGCTGAGCGAGTACGGCAACAAGACATCCACGATACTTAACCGGAGCCTGGGGCGCTCGTTCTTGCGTGGCAGGGGCGATATTGTAGACACGAGCGATATTGCCTGGTACAAATCGCGCCAATCAATCGGGGCGCTACGCAGCCGCATGGCAGAGATGAAACGCCACGCAGAGAATGAAACCGTAGCCGAGACAAAACGCACCGAAGCGCTTGCCGCCTCGTACAGCCAAGAGGCCATGGACAACCTTAAAGAGTTGTTGTCAAAAGAGACTGCCGACAGGCAGCTCTGGGAAGGGCTGGCAAACGATTACGCCGACAGCAACGCCGCGTATGAGCAGCGTATTGAGCAACTGGAAAACAGCCTGCTCGAGCTGGATGAATCCGAGAACACGATCGCCAACTTAAAGTATCGACTCCAAGAGGCGCTGGAGCGAGCCGACCGCTCGGAAAAGCGCGTAGCCGCACTCAGAGCGGAAGCATGTTTTGTCGAGGGGCTCGAGGCATTTCCGCGCACCCTTGAGGACGAGCTTAAGTTTGCCGCGAATCTCTGGCCCTCGCGCATTTTCGTTTTGCCCGAGGCATACGACTCGGCACGCCGCTATGATTTTGCCGATCTTGACGAGGAATGGCAGATCCTTAAATCCGTAGCGACCGTTATGTGGCAACTCAAGTTTGGGGAGCGCCCGACGACCGGAGACCTCTATAGCGAGTTTAGAAATCAGACCTCGTTTGACGCTGCGCCGACCGAGACCAAGCTGACTAAAAACGACACCGAGCTCATGCGGCTCCGCCAACGTACCTACAACGGTAAGCAGGTTTGCATCTTGCCACACATTAAGGGCAACGGTCGCAACCGCCGCGACCCATTCCGTCTGCACTTTTGTTTTGATGACGAGGCACAGTTAATCGTGATAGGCCACTGCGGGAGTCATTTGCCGACGTCAGGAACTGCCAGGCAGTAAGGCGCCGCACCAGCATGGGCGGAGGGTGCCCCTACCTCCCCTCCGCCTTCAGCTTCAGCAGCAGGTCGCTCAGCTCGGGGCACTTGCTGGAAAGGCGCGTCTGGGGCCGCTCACCCATCCCCCACCGTTGGCGGACTTCCCGGGCGCGCGGACTCACGCGGTAGTTCCCGTCCATCGCCTGTTTGAGCAACTTGGCGGTTACGCGCCCAACGGCTAGGGCGCTGTGGGCGTGGCCCGTCGACTCGTCGAACTCGATGCCAAACCACGTCGCCGCGTCGCCCAGCGAGACGCGCCCGTGGCTGCCCACGTCCATGATTGAGGTGTAAAACGCCTGCAGGTCGGCCCAGTCCGTAGGAAACGCGGAAAGGTCGATGCGCTTTGCCTGGCACTCGGTCAAAAGCTGTCGACGGTCCGTTCCGCTCCAGCAAACCACCTGGGCGGAGTAGCGACCGATCCAATCGCTGAGCCTTTTGATCACCACATAGAGCGGATCGGCCATCGCGGTGTCCACGGCCGATATCCCCGTAAGCTCGCGAACGGAAAACGCAACGCCTTCGGTAAATTCCGT
>USNA01000007.1 GCA_900555955.1 uncultured Collinsella sp.
CGCACAGGTCGAATTAACTACCGTGCGAAGGGGTTCGGATGGGCAAAGCGCCCATCCGACCCCTTTTTCGTTTCATCCTCAAGAAGCTTGTCGAAGCCTACCCCACCGTGACGGATTCCCCAGTAAAGGTGCTGATGAGCAGCAGGATAAAGAACGCCAAGTAACCGATGCTCAGCGGGTACGCAATAATCAGGAAGACAGCCCAGCCGACATTGGTGTTACCGTCGGCACGGCGTTGCTCGCGATTGCGGCAGAGCCAAATCGTCACGCCAATGGCCACAATCAACAGCACAAGTGCCGCTGCCGCCAGTCCAGCAAGCACAAACATCACGCCAATGCTCACAGCAATAACCGGGAGCAGCAGCAAGCCGCACCCGCACCCACCAGGACTATACACGGCAGACTGCCGGCGTCGTTCCATCGTCACTCCAAGTCAAGCAATCGTTTGTAGACATCGAGGCCTTTAAGCAAGATTTCCTCGTCAAAGAGCATGGTATCAGTGTGAAGGGCACTCTTCGCATAAGCTGGGCAGCCGTCTGCGTCGATCGGGTTTTCTTGCGCCTCCGGCACGCCCGTGCCCAGCAAGAAGAACACGCCCGGCAGATAGCGCTGATAGAAAGCGAAGTCCTCGGCAATCAGCAAAGGCTCATCCACGAGCTGCAGCTCGGGCAAGGCAGGCGCGACATTGGCAAATAGCTCGGGGTCGTTGTCGACCGGCGGATAGCCCTCGGCAAAGTCGAGATCGTACGTGCAGCCCGTTGCGGCGCAGGCATCGTCCAGCACGCGGCGCACGCCCTCGCGTGCCCGGTCGAACATGTCGTCTGTAAACACACGCAGGCTGCCGGCAACATGGGCCTTCCCCGCCACCGCGTTGCAAACGGTGCCGGCCTGCAGCAGACCAAACTTGCCGATACAGGGCTCGTCGGTGCCCAGCTCGTCCATCAGCTCGCGCTCGGCAACCAAAAACTTCGCTGCCGCCAAGGCCGCATCGTGCGACTCCTCGACCGGCACACCATAGGTCTTAGCGATATGAATACTCGTACCGTGAATATGGATATGCGTCTCGCTCGAACGCGCCAGCAGCGGACCGGAACAACTCGCCAACGTGCCGGCAGGCAGATCGGGCCACACATGGAAGCCAAAAATGCGGTCGACCCCGTAGCGCTCGAACACGCCGCTCTCGCATACCGTCTTGGCGCCACCGGTCGTTTCCTCGGCCGGCTGGAACACAAAAAGCACGTTGCGCCTCATGGCGGCCGGCTGCTCGCGAATCGTACGGTCGACATATGTCGCGGCGGCAAGTGCCATAGCCATGTGTCCGTCATGTCCGCAAGCGTGCATCTTGCCGGAATGTGTCGAGGCGAACGCTGCCCCTGTTGCCTCGACAATGGGCAGCGCGTCCATATCGGCGCGAATCGCCGTGGCATGCGCGGCATCAACGCCAACATCGAAGAAAGCGCAGACGCAGCTGGGGCACGGATGGGTCACCTCGCAAGCGAGCGGTGCCAGCACGCCCTCGATATAGGCAATGGTTTGCGGAAGATCGAAATCGAGCTCCGGAATGCGATGGAGATCGCGGCGATAGCGACGGAGTTCTTGGAGCTCGGTCATAGAGGATCCCTTCGTGAGGCATATCTGTTGCAACTTATTGTGATACAGGATTGTGGCACACATGTTTCCAGCATATTGCTGCATTTTTTAAACGTTATATACGAATACTCTTGTTTGCTAAAGTGCAACGTGGTAGGGTCGTTACCACTTGATAGAGGCGCGGGCACGATGAGCCGCGGGCGAGCCGGCAGGCTTTGACCCCGTGGGGAGGCGAAACCCGCCGAACTGGGCTTTTCGGGCACGAACAACCTGGTGGGCCTGCGGGAAACACCCACAGGACTGTCTGCAGCAATGCGGGAGCGCTATCCGGACATTGGGTCCACGCTATGCGGATTCGATGCGCAGATGGCGCCGTCTGGATAGCGAGGTTTACGGGACATGGCATTGACCCCCAACGAGGCATATGCGGCCAAGCAGCCGTTTGTGGACAAGGAGACGCTCGAGCATATCGTCGAGCAGTTCCCCACGCCGTTTCATCTATATGACGAGGCGGGCATCCGCCGCAACATGCAAGAGGTGCGCGATGCCTTTGCATGGAACCCGGGCTTTAAGGAATACTTTGCCGTCAAGGCCAATCCCAACCCGGCGCTCATCTCCATTCTCAACGAATACGGCTGCGGCTGCGATTGCTCGAGCTATACCGAGCTCATGATCGCCCGCTCGCTGGGCATCACGGGACACGACATCATGTTCTCGTCCAACGACACGCCAGCTGCCGACTTTGAGCTCGCCGACAAGCTGGGCGCCATCGTCAACTTTGACGACATCAGCCACATCGAATTCTTTGAGCGCGTTGCGGGGCCCATTCCCAAGACGGTCAGCTGCCGCTTTAATCCGGGCGGCCTGTTCCAGCTCTCCAACGGCATCATGGATAACCCCGGCGACTCCAAATACGGCATGACCACCGAGCAACTCTTCGAGGCCTTCCGCATGCTCAAGGCCAAAGGCGCCGAGGACTTTGGCATCCACGCATTCCTTGCCAGCAACACCGTCACCAACGACTACTACCCCAAGCTCGCGCGCATCCTCTTTGAGCTTGCCGTGCGCCTGGAGCGCGAGACCGGCGCACACGTCGCCTTCATCAATCTATCCGGCGGTGTCGGTATCCCCTACCTGCCCGAACAACAGGCCAACGATATTCACACCATCGGCGAGGGGGGGCACACGGCCTACGACGAAACCCTGGTTCCCGCCGGTATGGGCGATGTGGCCATCTGCACCGAGATGGGTCGCTTTATGATGGGGCCCTACGGCTGCCTGGTCACCAAGGCTATCCACGAAAAGCAGATCTACAAGGACTATATCGGTGTTGATGCGAGCGCCGTCGATCTGATCCGTCCTGCCATGTATGGCGCCTACCACCACATTACGGTGATGGGTCAGCCGGGTGGCGCCGACAAGACCACAGCACCCGTAACGGACACCTACGACATCACGGGCAACCTATGCGAGAACAACGACAAGTTCGCCATCGATCGCGAGCTGCCGCATATCGACATGGGTGATGTGCTCGTGATTCACGATACCGGCGCGCATGGCTACTCCATGGGCTACAACTACAACGGCCGTCTGCGCTCCGCCGAGGTGCTGCTGCGCCCCGATGGCTCGGCCGACCTCATCCGCCGCGCCGAGCGCCCGGGCGATTACTTTGCCACACTCGACGTGCTGCCGAGCGGCCGAGAGCTGCTGGCCAAGTCGCGCGCCGAAAGCGCTCGTCGTCGCGCTCAGGACGAGCGCCTGGCCGTCGCCGCCCAATGGAACAAACGCATCCAGATCGCGGAAGCGAAGGAGAAGAACATGGATATCCGCAACCTCGAGGGCTCGATCGTCGCCCTTGTCACGCCGTTTAAAAAGGACGGCAGCGTCGACTTTGACGCACTCGAGCGCCTTATCGATTTCCACTTACAAAATGGCACCGACGCCATCCTCACCCTGGGCACCACCGGCGAGAGCGCCACGATGACCGACGACGAGGACAACTCCGTTGTCGCCGCCGTGGTCAAGCATGTTGCAGGACGCGTCCCCGTCATCGCCGGCTCGGGCTCCAACTCCACGCAAACCATGCTCACCAAGTCGCTCACCTACCAAGGCATGGGAGCCGACGGCCTGCTGCTCATTACCCCCTACTACAACAAGTCCAATGAAGAGGGCATCTATCAGCACTTTAAGACCGTCGCCGATGCCGTGGACATCCCCTGCATCCTGTACAACATCCCTGGTCGTTGCGGCTGCGGTATCAGCGAGCACAACGTAGAGCGCCTGGCCGCACATCCCAACATCATGGGCATTAAGGAAGCGTCGGGCAACGTCGCCTACGCGGCCAAGATCGCCCACCTGCTGTCCGACGACTTCCGCATGTACTCGGGCGAGGACGCACTTACCGTGCCGCTCATGAGCCTGGGCGCTTCGGGCACCATCAGCGTGTGGGCCGACGTTCAGCCGCAGCTCGTGCACGACATGTGCCGCGCCTATCTGGACGGCGACGTGGAGCGCGCCCGCGATATCCAGATTGCCGGCCAGCCGCTCATCAATGCCCTCTTTAGCGAGGTCAACCCCATCCCCGTCAAGGAAGCACTCGCCCAGATGGGTATGATCGAGGCAAACTACCGCATGCCGCTGTGCCCCATGGCAGACGACACGCGCTCCGCACTTACCGATGCTCTGAAAGGAGCTGGTCTGCTTGATTAAGACCGTCATTATGGGAACGGGCCGCATGGGCTCGCTCATCCGCACCACCGCCGAGGGCATTGTCAACACCGCTGGAGAGCCCGTTTTTGACATCGTCGCCCAGATCGGCTTTGGCTTGTCCGAGCTCGAGAGCGCACCGACGGCCGATGTAATCATCGACTTCTCGAACGTCGTGACCTTCGACGCCGTCGTCGCCTATGTCGAGCGCACGGGCGCGGCGCTGGTCTCGGGCACCACAGGCTATACGCCCGAGCAGATGGATCGCCTGCGCGAGCTGGGTCAGAACGCCCGCGTCATGCACTCCGGCAATTACTCCATCGGCATCGCAGCCCTGCGCCATCTGGTAGCGCAGGCCACACGCGAGCTGCCCGGCTTTGACTGCGAAATCGTCGAGACGCACCACAACCAAAAGGTTGACGCCCCCAGCGGCACTGCCAAGCTACTGCTCGACGCCGTCGTCGAAGCTGAGCCCGAGGCAGGCTACCACCCCGTCTATGGCCGCGAGGGCATGTGCGGAGCGCGCGACCCCAAGGAGATCGGCATGCACTCGCTGCGCGGTGGCACTGTCGCCGGCGTCCACGAAGTGAGTTTCTTTGGCCAGGATGAGGAGGTCACGCTCACGCACCGCGCCACGAGCCGTCAGATCTTCGTCAACGGCGCCCTGGCAGCCGCGCAGAAGCTCGTCACCCGCGAGCCTGGCTTCTATACGTTCGACCAGGTCATGTTTGCCTAACCAGGTATCAACCGGATCCACCCAAAGGAGAGACAGCAAATGAGCAACGCAGCCGAGATGGATGCACAGGAGATTATCAACTACATCGCCACCGCGCCCAAAAAGACGCCCGTCAAGCTGTACGTGCGCGAGAAGCCGGGCATGAAGGTCCAGTGGGGCAATGCACACGTCTACGGTGGTCGTCGTGGCAAGACCGTCTTTGGCGACTGGGATGAGCTCAAGGCCATCCTCGATGCCAATGCCGACTCCATCGACTACTACGACGTCGAGAATGACTGCCGCAACTCCGCCGTCCCTATGCTCGACCTTAAGGGCATCAACGCCCGCATTGAGCCGGGCGCGATCATCCGCGACCGCGTCGAGATTGGCGATCGCGCCGTCATCATGATGGGCGCCATCATCAACATCGGCTCCGTCATTGGTGAAGGCTCCATGATCGACATGGGCGCCGTGCTGGGCGGCCGCGCCACCGTGGGCAAGAACTGCCACATCGGCGCCGGCACCGTGCTGGCAGGCGTCGTGGAGCCCGCGAGCGCCACGCCCGTCATCATCGAGGACGATGTCATGATTGGCGCTAACGCCGTGGTCCTGGAAGGTGTGCGCGTGGGCAAGGGCGCTGTTGTCGCCGCCGGCGCCGTATGCGTGGAGGACGTCCCCGCCGGCGCCGTCGTGGCCGGTGTTCCCGCCCGCGTCATCAAGATGCGCGACGAGAAGACCGACAGCAAGACCGGTCTCGAGGAAGGCTTACGCCGGCTCTAGAGGCGTGTCAACCTGCAAGGAAATGCAGTTCTAAGCAAAAAGGCCGAAGCTCCATTGGGGCTTCGGCCTTTATTTTTTGCAGCGTCCAAGCCAGTTTATCGATTCTCAATTGACCCGATGTTTTTGAGCTCGATGGAGATGAGGCCGTTGGGCTCGTTGACGAACTCGATATACTCGGAGTTTGAACCCATCTCGGCCGGGAAGCTGATCTCGATGCCCGTGTCGGTACGAATCTTGTGATTGCGCACGGCCGCGCGTTCGACCTGCTTGCGCTCCACGGGCACGCGCTCAGGCACCTTCTCCTCGGTCAGTGCCGCGCGCACGCTCTCCTTGATAACCGGTTCGTCCTCAAAGACCTCATCGACGATATCCCAAGGCGGCAGCTCCTCGTCATCCTCAACCTTCTCGGCAACGGCAGCCTTAACCTTAGCGAGCGCTACAGCCGTGTTGGCACCGTGCTCCTCGGCGACTTCCTCGACCACACGCGTCACGGTGTCGATGACCTCCTTGCCCGATACGCCCGTGTCGCACTGCAGCAAGCCATCGGGGATAAGCATACGGTCCTCGCCGGCAATCTTGCGCTTCTTGTCCACGTAGCCGATCTCCATGGTGCTTGCGCGCACGATGGCATAGCTCGGCACCTTTTGCGAGGGGTTCGGCAGAATGGCGTAGTGGCGCGCGATGTCGTTGCGCACCTCCCCCTCCTCGCGGCCCACTTCGTGCATAAAAGCCTGCTTGGAGCCCAGCAGCATCACGGCAAACCAGCGGGCATCCTCATCGTCGTCAAAATCGGCCACGAGCACGTCGGTGGACTCGGCTTTCTCGGCTTTGGTGAGCTCGGAAGAGATAAACTCCGCAATCTGCTGCGACAGGTCAACGAACTCGCGCTCGCCAAAGAAATAGCCCTTGAGCTCGCCGCCAAACGCAGAGTTCTCGGCAAACGTGGCGCGTTTATTGTCGGCCGAGGTGCGTGCACGGCGCAGATGCGTGGTTACGAAATTGCGCACGGTACGGCTTTCGGTATCGAGCTCGCGCTGGCTCATAACGTTGACGGCAGAGTCAAAGTCCAGGATATGCAGAATCGCGTGATTGATTTTCATATACGGCATTCCGTTCTAGATCGATTTCGGCACGAACCAGTATAGCGGTCGAGCCCGCCCCAGGCGCATCGAAGATTGGTGCATCGGGGACAGGTTGCTTTGCACCAATGGCTAGCGCAGGAGCTCGGACTGCCAAGACTCGAGCTGTTCTGCCAAACTCTTGCCGGCGGCGGGCATGTCGATCTGGGGTCGTTTGGGCAGCAGCGCACACTTAAGAATTGCCACGATGGTCTGCGAGACAAAGCGTCGCGTATCCTTGTCAAACCCTTGCGCAGCCTGGAGCATCACGGGCAGGCTCTCGCGCAGATTCCCAGCGATATCCGCAAACCGCTCAGCACCCGTAGCCTCAAACACGGAGAACAACGCATCTACAAAACGCTCGCGCTCGCTAGGCGAAACTGCAAGCAGCATCTCGCGAATGGAGCCATCAACGTATCGAGCACCGGCGGACAGGCGCTCACAGTACACGAAGTCGCGACCATCAACCACCCAGCTAAAGGGATTGTGCTGCAGCAGACTGAACTCGGTGCTCTCAACGATGGCATAGTCCTCCTGCGTCTCGAACATCATGCCAAAGATCGACGACCGAGGTAGCGTCTTGTCGATTCGACCGGAAAGATCGGCAAAGGCGTTGCCGTTCAGAAACTCCTCGACGAAACCCGGACCATCATGGGAATACGCCCGTTCGATTCGCGCACGGGCGACATCGGAGCACATCGCCGCACCGTACACCGCAAGGTTTCCACCCTTGGAATGACCTCCGCACAAAAGCGGCCCGTCAATCGCATCCGCCGCCTCGTCCACATAACGCGCCGCGGATTCCTGGGCCGGCACAGGATACCGGAACGCCATGTTAAAGTCCTCTTTCCAGCCCACAATCGTGCTGTCGGTCCCCCGGAAGGAAAGATAGCTAAACCCCGCCGGAAACCGGAACGCCATGGCTGCAAACTGCTCTGTCGCCACCACATCGCTCACGGCACGATAGCCGCAAACGTGCACGCCACGGTAGCGAGGGCTTGCTGCCACGGCCTCCAACAAGGCCCTGCTGCCCTCCGGGTCCCACAAGTCGCCAACCATGTCCCGGTAGCACTCGGCACGCAGCAGCTCGCGTACGTCTAGGCCCTGCCAGTTCGTCAGCTCCGCCATATCACCCGGCAAACGCAAATAGGACAACCACGCAAAGACCAGACTGTCCACCGCGCAGAACGGCCGCTCATCAAACGAGTCAAAGGCCGTCTGGGCATAGGTCAAAAAGTTATGCGAATCAGACATGACCCTCCCATCAACAATGGTGCAAAGGGGACAGGATGGTTTTGCACCGATTGCACCTCATTTGATGCAAACAAACCTGTCCCCAATGCACCAAAAAGGCGCCCGGGTCACATGAATCCGGGCGCCTTCATTGTAGCTTTTCGCTCTAGCGAGCTTGATTTAGCAGGAGAAGTCGACGCTGTCGATGATGTCCTTAAGGGCCTTTGCAGAGACGGTGAGCTCATGCTGCTCGTCATCGTTCAGCGGCACGGGAACGCGGCAAACGACGCCGTCGCGGCCAACGACCGTCGGCATGGAGATGGCCAGATCGGACAGGCCGTACTCGCCCACCATGAGCGAGGAGACAGGCAGAACGGTCTGCTCATCGCGCATGACGGCAGTGCAGATGCGCTTGACGGCCATAGCGACACCGTAGTAGGTGGCGTGCTTCTTCTCGATGATGGTGTAGGCGGAGTTCTTGACGTCCTCGGCGATGCGCTTCTCGGCAGCCTCATGCTCCAGGTGGCCGTGAAGCTCACAGAAGGTGTTCAGCGGCACGCCGGCAACCTGAGCGCTGGACCAAGCGACGAACTCGGAGTCACCGTGCTCGCCCATGACGTAGGCCTGGACATCGCGCGGGTCAACCTCGACGTGAGCGCCGAGCATCTGCTGCAGACGGCCGGTGTCGAGCACGGTGCCGGAGCCGATGACATGGCCCTCGGGCAGACCGGACATCTTGATGGCGGCGTAGGTCAGAACGTCGACCGGGTTGGAGACAATTAGCAGAATGCCGTCGAAGCCAGACTTCTTAATCTCGGGAATAATGGACTTAAAGATGCTGACGTTCTTATTGACCAGGTCCAGGCGGGTCTCACCGGGCTTCTGGGCAGCGCCAGCGGTGACGACGATCATGGCGGCGTCGGCGACATCGGAATAATCGCCGGCATAGATCTTCATCGGCTCGGCAAACGTCATGCCGTGCGCGATATCCAGAGCCTCACCCTCGGCGCGGTTCTTGTCCACGTCGATAAGGACCATCTCGGAGAACAGACCGCTCTGCATCAACGCGAACGCCGAAGACGAACCGACGAAACCGCAGCCGACAATAGCGACCTTCTTCTCGTTAACCATTAGAAACTCCCATCTCTCTCCACAAACAAGCCGCCCGGGAACGACCCGAGCGGCTTGCCGTAATCCCAATACATCCAATCGGGACTTTGATTATGCTCCTATTCGCAGCCAAATATCGACCGTTTACCGAAATTATTTGCAGAATTCGTAAAATAACTGCACGAAATCGGTTTCGAGCTATTGACGAGCCGAAATAGCTTTCTAATACAGACCCGCTTCGCGGATGGCCTCGACAGCCAAAGCGATCTGGTCGGGCGGCAAAACCAGCGCCATACGCACGTGCCCCTCGCCCGAAGGACCAAAGCTCGCGCCCGGCGTCACCACAACACCGGCCTTCTCCATGAGCTCCTCGCAAAACGCCATGGAATCGGTGCGACCACCGGGAAGCTTGGCCCACACAAACATGGAGCCATGCGCGTTGGGACGCTCCCAGCCCAGGCCCTCAAGACCGTCGCACAGGGCATCGCGACGCTCCTGGTACTTCAGACGCTGCGCCTCGACCTCATCACGCGGACCGTTCAGGCAGGCGATAGCAGCCTTCTGGATCGGGAAGAACATACCGAAGTCGATCTGGCCGCGTAGCTTGGCAAAGGCAGAGACCACGTCCTCGCGGCCGACCAAAAAGCCGATGCGAGCACCGGTGACGTTAAACGACTTGGAGAGCGAGAAGAACTCAACGCCCACCTCGAGCGCGCCGGGATACTGCAAGAAGCTGCCGCCCGGCTCGCCGTCGAACACGATGTCCGAGTATGCGTTGTCGTGAACGATCAGCAGGTCGTGCTCGCGGGCAAAAGCGATGATCTCCTCGTAGATCTCGGGCGTGCCCACCGAGCCCACCGGGTTGGCGGGCAGCGACACGATCATATACTTGGCGCGGTCGGCCACCTCGGGATCGATGCCCGCCACATAGGGCAGGTAATTGTGCTCGGCAACCAGCGGATAGTACTCGAGCTTGGCATCGGCGATCTTGGCACCCGCCTCAAAGACCGGATAGCACGGATCGGGAACCAAAATGGTGTCACCCGGATCGAGCAGGGCCAGGCCCAAATGGCCCACGCCCTCCTGCGTGCCGTTGCACGACTGCACCATGGACGGCGTAATGCCGGAGACACCAAAGCGACGCTCATAGTAATCGCACACGGCTTGCTTGAGTTCGGGCAGGTCGCGCAGGGCATACTTCCACATCTCGGGATCTTGGGCTGCTTGCGTGAGCGCCTCGACCACGTGGTCGTACGGCTTAAAGTCGGGCGTGCCCACGCTCATGTTGTAAATGGTCTTGCCCTGAGCCTTCAGCGCGAGCAGTTTGTTGTTGAGCGAGGCGAAGACCTCCGCGCCAAAGCGGTCGAGACGCTGCGATGCCTGCATGGTGCCACCTTTCGATATGAAAAACGCGGCGCTCCGACAAGAGCGCCGCGCGATACGGGCCATCAGATTGCAAAAGTGTAACGCTTGCAACCCCCGTATTGGTTCAATTTAGCCAACCTTAGTCAATTGGATCGAGCGTGTCGATCTGCGCAAGCCACAGACGCGAACTGGCGTCGCTCGGCATACGCCAATCGCCGCGCGGGCTGAGCGTCACCGAGCCCACCTTGGGACCATCGGGCAGGCAGCTGCGCTTAAACTGCTGGGCAAAGAAGCGACGATAGAACGTACGCAGCCACGTGTGGACGGTCTTGGCGTCGTAGACGCCCTCGAAGCTCTTGAGCGCCATGCGGTAGATTTTGCCCGGCTCAAAGCCAAAACGCAGCAGGTAGTAGAGGAAGTAGTCGTGCAGCTCGTACGGGCCCACCAAATCCTCAGTCTTCTGCGCAATTTCGCCATCGCCCGTGGGCGGCAGAAGCTCGGGGGATACCGGCGTATCGAGGATGTCGAGCAAGACCTCGGCAATACGCCCGCCAAAGACATCGGCGGCATAACGCACCAGATGGCGCACAAGCGTCTTGGGCACGCTCGCGTTGACGGCGTACATGCTCATGTGGTCGCCGTTATAGGTAGCCCAACCGAGCGCCAGCTCCGACAGGTCGCCCGTGCCGATGACAAAACCGCCAGCCTGGTTGGCCAGATCCATCAGAATCTGCGTACGCTCGCGGGCCTGGCTGTTCTCGTAGGTCACGTCCTGCACGGTCGGATCGTGCTCAATGTCCTTGAAGTGCTGCTCCACAGCCGCATGGATCGAAACCTCGCGGAAGCTCACACCCAGGTCGCGGGCAAGCGACTCAGCATTGGACTTGGTGCGATGCGTCGTGCCAAAACCTGGCATGGAGACCGCCGTGATACCCGTGCGCGGCAGCCCCAGCACATCGAAGGCACGCACGGTCACAAGCAGTGCCAGCGTGGAGTCCAAGCCACCTGAAAGACCGATGACCGCAGCCTTGGTGCCCGTGTGGGCAAGGCGTGTCTTGAGGCCGGCGGTCTGCAGGTCGAGGATGGTCTCGCAACGCTCGGCCAGGTCGCCATGGTCGGCCGGCACAAAGGGCGCGCGGGGGAAGACACGGTCGATGTCGAACGCATCGCGCAGGACAGGCTCTTTGGCCAGCACGCCCTCAAACGAAAATTCAACGGTCGTGACCTCCGGCGCATCGTCCGCGCGCGTCCACGTCGTCGAGCGACGGCGCTCGGCAACCAGGCGGTCAAGGTCAACGTCGGCGATGGCCATATCGCAGGTAAGCAGTTTGGTCGCGGCGAGCTTGGAGCCGTTTTCGTAGATAAGGTTCTCGCCCGCAAAGACCATATCGGTCGTAGACTCGCCCTCGCTCGCATCCGCATAGGCATAGGCGCAGTACAGGCGCGCACTCTGATTGGAGATGAGACTGCGGCGATAGTCTGCCTTACCGATAATCTCATCTGAGGCCGACGGGTTGAGAATCACCGTCCCGCCGGCCACCGCCATCTCGGTCGAAGGGGGCGCCGGCACCCACAGGTCCTCACAGACCTCAACGCCCAGCACCAGGTCCTCGGCACCTTCATCACAGCAGCGGTAGACAAGCCCCGAACCCAGCGAAACCGGACCCTGACCGGCAAACTCGACCCACACGGGATCTGCGGGCGCCGGAGCAAACCAGCGACGCTCGTAGAACTCGCCATAGTTGGGCAGATACTTCTTGGCCGTAAGACCCAAAAGCTCACCCGCGCAGCACACGGCGGCGCAGTTGTAGATATTCTCGGCAACTGCAACGGGAAGGCCGATGGTAAAGACAATCGGCAGATCACGAGTCTCGTCGAGGATATGTACCAGAGCGGCCTCACAGGCATGCAGCAGCGTGCGGTTATGGAACAGGTCGGCGGCGGTATAGCCGGTCAGGTTAAGCTCGGGCAGTACCAGCGCGCGAACGCCGCGCTCGGTAGCCTCGCGAACAGCCGCCAGCGCAACCTCGGCATTGCCCTCGACATCGGCCACGCGAATCCGCGGCGACGCCGCCGCCACACGCAAAAAGCCATCAGACTGAGAAAGGTGAAGATTCATAAGAATGCTCCCGTGCGTAGACGCCATTCACAACAATTAGCAAGCCCTATTGTAGTTCAACCGCCGGGTGTAACCGCATCCCACCAACTTGGTGAGCAATTGATGAGTTGATGGTATCTGTTAAATGTCACGTACGATTCACATCTGGTGGGTACCCTGATGGCTACATGAGACGAAGCAGATTTACACCGGGAGGGTCCCGCATGACAACCAAGTACACCGACGCGCCGCGCACGCGCGTCATGACACCGGTCGCGCTCAACAACGGCGTTCACGAAAACCATTCCATCGGACAGACCATGGCCATCGCGCCCAAAAAGGGCCTGTTCGACGACATTTCCATTCCCCAGATCATCGCCGGCGCCGCAGCCGCCGCCACACGC
>USNA01000008.1 GCA_900555955.1 uncultured Collinsella sp.
CCGTTGTCCGCTTTATCGAGCAAAGCGGATTTTGGGAAAAGTGGATTCAACCGACGTTACCGCCGCTTCCTCGGACCGGGACATGCCGCCCGCGGCCGGTGCGTATTTGCTTCGCAAATACGCAGGCGTCCTCATGGCCGCTCTATGCTACAAAATGTTAGGTTAATGCCTGCTGCCCATACTCGCACCCGCGCACGGTACAATGGTTGGGTTACGACCAACGTGCCAATAACCAAAAAGGAGCCGCTATGATCGATCGCTATACCCGCCCGGAGATGGGACACATCTTCTCCCTCGAGAACAAGTACGCCATTTGGCAGGAGATTGAGGTCCTGGCCTGCGAGGCTCAGGCGGAGCTCGGCAAGATCGGTATTTCCAAAGAAGAGGCCCAGTGGATTCGCGACCACGCCAACTTTGAGAAGGCGAAGGTTGACGAGATCGAGGAGGTCACGCGCCACGATGTCATCGCCTTCCTGACCAACATGAAGGAATATATCGACGCCGATGTTCCCGAGGGCGAGCCCAAGCCTAGCCGTTGGGTCCACTACGGTATGACCAGCTCCGACCTGGGTGATACGGCTCTGTGCTATCAGCTTACTCAGGCGTGTGACCTGATTATCGAGGACGTTAAGAAGCTCGGTGTGATCTGCAAGCGTCGCGCCTTCGAGGAGCGCAATACGCTCTGTGCCGGCCGCACCCACGGCATCCACGCCGAGCCGATGACCTTCGGCATGAAGTTTGGCTCTTGGGCCTGGGAGCTCAAGCGCGATCTCAATCGTCTTGAGGACGCTCGCAAGAACGTTGCCTTCGGTGCCATCTCCGGTGCCGTCGGCACCTACAGCTCCATCGAGCCGTTCGTCGAGGAGTACGTCTGCGAGCACTTGGGCCTGGTCCACGATCCGCTGTCCACGCAGGTCATCAGCCGCGATCACCACGCCTATCTTGCCGGCGTGCTTGCCACTACAGCGGCCACCTGCGAGCGCATCGCGACCGAGGTCCGCAACCTGCAGAAGACCGATACGCTCGAGGCCGAAGAGCCCTTCCGCAAGGGACAAAAGGGCAGCTCCGCCATGCCGCACAAGCGCAATCCCATCACCATGGAGAAGGTCTGCGGCCTGTCGCGCGTCGTGAAGTCAAACGCTCAGGTCGCCTTTGACAACGTTGCCCTGTGGCACGAGCGCGACATTTCGCACTCTTCCGCCGAGCGTGTCGCCCAGGCCGATAGCTTCATCGCGCTCGACCACATGTTCCAATGCCTCATCCGCGTTATCGACGGCCTGCAGCTGTATCCGGCCCGCATGATGGCCAATCTCAACAAGACCCGCGGCCTCATCTTCTCCTCCAAGGTGCTGCTCGCCCTCGTCGATACGGGCATCACCCGCGAGGACGCCTACGCTATCGTGCAGGAAAATGCCATGGCCACCTGGCACGAGGTGCAGGATTGTGTCTCTGGCCCCACCTTTAAGGAGCGTCTCGAGGCCGATCCGCGCTGCACCGTCAGCCAGGAGAAGCTCGACGAGATCTTTGATCCGTGGGACTTCCTCACCCGCATCGATACGGTCTTCGACCGCCTGGAGCAGCTGAACTTCGAGTAGGGTTAGCCTAATTCGACCGCTTGCGGATGCATTTCAACCTTTGGCGCCTTGCCCATCTTGGGTGAGGCGCTATTTTATTGCCGCATCAGCCCCGGGTATACAATGAAATCCGACTGCTGTTTCGATGAAGGGAGGCGCGTGCCCGGACGCACCGAGCGAGCCGCCATCGTCTCGTTTACGCTCATGCTCCTTGTTGCCGCCTGTGTGGCCGCCCTGACGTATACCGTTCGAAGCAGTCCTTCCTCCTCGAATGAAGCCGACAAAGATCTCCCGGTACTCAAAATCGGCGTTACGGATAACGACCCCTATGTGTATATCGATACCACGGGCGATTACGCCGGTATCGATATCGACATCGCCCGCGAGGCCTGCAAGCGCGCGGGGATCAAGCCACGGTTTGTCGATATTGACTGGAACGATCGCGACCGGCTGCTCAAAAACGGTGATATCGATTGCCTGTGGTGTGATTATTCTCCCTGTTATCGCGAAGATAAGTATTACTGGACCGAGCCGTATCTAACCGTGACGGTCTCGGTTGCCGCCAAGAAAACGAGTGACATCAATTCCTTGGCGCATCTCGATGGAAGCAAGACCATCGCGGTGATTGCGGGTTCGGTGAGCGAACGCCGATTGCTCGCAGGGGATCTGGAAATCTCGCCGGACGTGCAAATCAAATCGTATGGTTCTGCCGAGCTCTGCAAAGCCGCCCTCGCCAAAGGGTATGTCGACTGTTGGATGGCGGACGTTCAATCGCTTGATCGACTCGTCGCCCAGCATCCCGGCGTTTATCGTGTGTTTGCCGACAACGTTATGACGGTTGACCTGGGCGTTGCATTTGATGTTGCCTATGAGGGGGAGTGCGTCAAAAACCTCAATACCGTGCTGGTCGACATGGATCGAGACGGCACGATTGACCGTATTGTGGACAATTACAAGGCGGGAGCGACGACGGGCGGGCAAGGAGCGGAATCATGACAAATGACAAGCACCGCTTGCGTCGAAAGACTCTGACCGTCATGGCTGTCGGCGTTATTGTCAGCGCTGTCTTATTAGGCCTGTTGTATGCGGTTGGAACCCATCGCTGCCTCGAAAAAACGCTTGGGTTTGGCCAAGAAACCATGGTGTTTTTGGAAAACGCTTGCGAAAAATATGACCGCTACGAACAGGGGAGAAAAATCGAGACGACACACGATTTGCTCGCCGCGGTCGAATCGTTTGCGACGTTCCTGTCCTCTGATCGCGTTGAGGTCAACAACGACCTTATCGAGCAATTTGTCCATGCCGAGAACCTTTCGGGGTTGATGGTCATGGACTCCGATGGCCATATGGCTGCCCACTACGACATCGATGGTCGCGATCCGCTCATGTTGTGGCGAGAGGAGCTGGCCTGTTCGCCGGTCGCATCGATGTATCAAGGTTCCAAAGTGTCCTACTCAACTGTCGTTGAGCGCCGTGGTGTCGTTTTTGCCGTCTGCGCTGTCCCGTATGGCGACGGCGTTGCCCTGGCATACCGCTCACTTGTTTCCGATACGGCGGACGACTATTCATATGCCATAGCCGACGTGCTTTCGAACAGCACCTTCCACCAGGGCCCCACGGTGCTTGTTATGGAGGATGCGGAGATTGTCTCATCCAACAGTGCCGATGCTGACGTGTCGCTCGCCCGACTCCTCACCAGCGCAGGGGTTGAGTGGAAAGACGACGGCCTGACGCCCATCGAATATCGAGGAGACAAATGGTACGCCGTGCGTGCGGCATATAAGGACTACCGCCTGTTTGCGCTATATCCCAAATCTGAGGTCATGTCTGACAGGATTTCATTTGTCGCCGCCGGTGTCTTGGTGTGCCTTGCGTTTTGGGTCGTGGTACTGTTGGCTCGAAATATCGTTGACCACCGTAATTTGGTCGAAAAGGATAAACAGCTCGGCATTATTAATGCCATAAGCGCCATCTACGATTCGACCTTCCTTTTGCATCTCGACACCCTCGAGATCGAGGGAATCAATATGTCGCCGGCGATAGCAAAGATATTTGCCGAGCACAACGAGGCATATGACTTTATGGACACGGTCTGCCGGGATATCGTGAGCCCCGAAAGCCGCGACGCGGTTGTGGGACTCGTAGATATAAGTACGCTTCGTGAACGTATGGAGGGCGTACCGTACTTGGCTGCCGAGGTGCGAGATTGTCGAGGCGCTTGGTACTCACTACAGGTTGTCCCCCAGCATCGTGATGAGCAAGGCCGGCTTGAGTCGGTCGTCGTGGCGACGCACAACATATCGATGGTCAAGCATGCCGAGGAGCTGTCATACCAAGATAAACTGACGGGGCTTCGCAACCGCAACTATCTTGAATCGCGCGGAGATAACCTGGTAAACGAGGGCTTGCCCGTGAGCGTGATTATGTTGGACTGCAATTATCTCAAGCGGACCAACGACATCTATGGTCACGAGATGGGGGATGAACTGCTGCGACGGACGGCGTCCGTGCTGCGGCGGGTGGCTGGTGCGGATTACCTGCCGATGCGCGTTGGCGGCGACGAGTTTTTGCTGATTTGTCCCCATACTGACAACGAGTCTGCACTCGGGCTGGAACAGGACCTTTGTCTCGGTCTTGCCGCGGTAAGCGATGAGGCCCTGACGGTCAGTGCATCGATTGGCGTGGCGACCGTCGAGACGGCTGGAAATACGCTGGCCGATGTATATCGTGTCGCCGACCACAATATGTATCGGGAGAAGCGCATGGTCCACGCACAGGGTGCGGACTGCTAATCTTATCTCCACCAGTCCATGCATCGTAGGATGTTGAATCGGTGCTTGCGATAATAAGTCGGCCCAGGCGGGGATAATAGACGTCTGAAATTTCTTTCTGAGAGGGGATCTCAATGATTAGTTTTGACTACAAGCCTCAGGGTGTATGCTCTCGCAATATCCACCTCAATCTTTCCGATGACGGCAGCAAAGTGCTGGGCGTCGAGTTTACCGGCGGCTGCGACGGCAATCTCAAGGCTATCTCCAAGCTGGTCGAGGGTGCTCCTGCCGATCGCGTAATCGAGGTTCTCGCCGGTAATACCTGCGGTATGAAAAAGACCTCTTGCGCCGATCAGCTTACGCGCGCTATCGAGGCCGCACGCGCCGAGATTGCCTAATGGGTATCGTCGATCACATCAAGAACGGAATATCGCGTCGCGGCTTTGTGCTCGGTGGAGCTGCCGCGGGCGCTGCCACGGTGCTTGCCGGATGCTCGAAAAAAACGGGCACCAGCGATGATGCCGCCGGCGAGCCGCAGGTTATCAAGGACGATTCAAAGATTGTCTCGATTACGGATGAGTACGAGGCCGTCGAAATCGACCTCGAGCCTGCAGCTTCATGGACATTGCCTCTGGGTACGCTGCTGTACTACTGCGACGGCGATTACGCCGCGGCGATGTTGGCGCCCGCATCGGCGCGGCATGCCAACACGCTCGGTGTGCTCAACTTGGGTGACGGTTCACTCACAACGCTCATCGAGGACCCCGTCGAAGGTGCGGGGTATTCGTTTTACGATGTCCGCGCCGGCGATGGCGTATTTGCTTGGGTCGAGATGAACTTTGCGAATGCATCATGGAAGCTCTATGCGCAAAATAGGGCAGGTGCGTCGCTTGTCGGCGATGTGGTCGAGCTCGACCGAGGCGGCAAGGACTACGACCCGCCGCTGTTTACGGCGTTCGAATCGTCCGTCATTTGGTACAAGATGCCTTCGGCGGGCGGCAAAAAGACGAGTCATGACTCGTATTGCTACCGCCGCTCGCTCGACGAGTCCAAGCCTGAGACTATTTGGAAGTCGACGGGCCGCTTCGCATCCGCCCCGCGTGTGAGCGACGGCATCTTGACCATTTCCCCGCGTGTGCGCAACGACGAGGGCGTCTACTACGGCATGACGGCGATCGACCTGACGGACGGCAACAATACCAAGAGGGCTCAGCTGGTCCTTCCCTCATCGGTGTCTCCCTTCGAGGCCGTATATATGGGCGACACGTTTGTGTTCTCCATTGAGGCCACCTATAGCGGCGTGGGGAGTCTAGGCAACATGGGCACCTATATCGGTAACGAGAATGGGACGTTCCTATTCCTGTCGCGCGAGCCGCTTGCGTGTGCTGCCGGCAGAAAAGGCAAATATCTGGTTAAGGTTCAGGCATCGCATTTTCTGATCGATACCTCCGCCAAAACCTATGGTTCGCTGCTGCCGCCCGACCGCGCTCTCGAATATGGCGATTATCCAGCTACGGCGGGTAAATCGAATACGTTTTTAACCTATGCCACGGTGCGTAATAGCCAAGGAATCCCCGAGACGGTTACCGCCCGCTTGTTCTCTCTTTAGCGCCGAGGGGTTAAAAGGGCGCCAACGGGGGAATAAACGCGTTGTAATTGTGAGTGCCGCCCGCCGAGCCGCCGCACTGTAGCGGTGCTCGGTGGGCATAGGTGCGTTAAAATGGGCTTGTTCTTAGCTAATTGAGACAGGGGGGCCGTGCTATGGCTTCAGATGCAAAAAAGATTCTGCTGGTCGGGGATGAGAAGGCAATCCGTGACGCTGTTGCTGCCTATCTCGAGCGCGAGGGCTACTGGGTTGTTGGCGTCGGCGACGGCCAGTCTGCGATCGAGGAGTTCGAGAAGCACCAGTTCGACCTGGTTGTGCTCGACCTTATGCTCCCCAAGATTCCCGGCGAGCGCGTTTGCCGCACTATTCGCGATACCTCGGATGTGCCCATTATCATGCTTACCGCCAAGGGCGAGATCGAGGATCGCATCATCGGCCTCGAGCTTGGTGCCGACGACTACCTGATCAAGCCGTTCTCGCCTCGCGAGCTCGTCGCCCGCGTCCGTGCCCTGTTCCGCCGTGCTCACCAGGCCGATGAGCCCGCCGTTGAGGTGCTCGACTTTGGCGATCTGGTCATCGATATCTCGGGCCACAAGATTTTGGTCGAGGACAAGGAAGTGGACCTGACTGCTTCCGAGTTTAAGCTGCTCACCACGCTTGCTCGCCATCCCGGTCGTGTTTATAACCGTATGGAGCTGGTCGAGAAGGTGCTCGGCTACGACTTTGAGGGCTATGAGCGCACCATCGACAGCCATGTGAAGAACCTTCGCGCCAAGCTGGGTGATGACCCCAAGAAGCCTAAGTGGCTCTATACCGTTCACGGTGTCGGCTATCGCTTTGAGGCTCCGGCCAAGACCGATAAGTCGGACGAGAAATAGGGAAATCACATATGACACCTGCGCGCTTTGAAATCGGGCAAAAGCATAAGCAGGAGAACGAGGCGGGTTCCAAGGCTAGTTGGAACACGCCTCGTTCCGATTCACGGCCAACGATGAGTTATCCCTCGCGCATGGCCCTAGCTTTTGCCCTGACATCGCTCATGACGGTATTGGTGCTGGTGGGCGTAGTCTCCGTTGTATGGGGCACGGTTTTTACGGATTACACGCGCTCCAATATTGTCGAAATCGCCAATTCCGCTGCCGATAAGTTGGCAACGTCATATGAGGAAAACGGTTCTTGGACTGCGGGCGAGCTGCGCACGGTCGCGACATCGAGTTTGGTGTCCGACGATCTGGGCATGCAGGTTGTCAATAAAAAGGGCGTCATCGTCTACGACGACTCGTGGCCCTCGGCAAGCGCTACTGCCGATGTGCGCGAAAATCAGGCGACGACCGACGATACGAGCGGAAAGAGGGCGTCGCACAGCCCAGTCTCGTCTGCTCCCACCGATTCCAATAGTGTTGCCAACGTTGAGATCGTGACGTCCTCCGGCGAGCACGTGGGTCAGGTCAAATTGTGGGCGGTTGGCTCCGATGCCCTGCTCACCAGGGCAGACTCAGCATTCAGAGAGAAGACCTTTAACGCCATGGCCCTTGCCGCGGTTGTGGCCGTCTGCATCTCGGTCGTTATCGGAGCGCTCGTGTCGCGCATGCTCACCAAGCCGATTCATCGTATTACCAGCACCGCCAAGCAGATTCGCGATGGCGACCTGTCCGCTCGTACGGGCTTGCGCGGCGATGATGAAATCGATCAGCTGGGAGAGACCTTCGACGAGATGGCCACCTCACTCGAGAAGGATATGAAGCACGAGAAGCGCCTGACCTCTGATGTTGCCCACGAGCTGCGCACGCCGCTCATGGCCATGCTTGCGACGGTCGAGGCCATGCAAGACGGTGTGTATCCCACCGACGACGAACACCTGGAGACAGTCGCATCCGAGACGCGTCGTCTGGCCCGTCTGGTGCAGCAGATGCTCGACCTGTCGCGCATGGAAAACAGCACCGCGCCGCTCAACCTGGAGCCGGTGGATATGGTGCCGTTTGTGCGTTCGATTGTGAACGGCCAGGAGCGCCTGTTCGCCGACCGTGACCTTCGTCTTCGCTTTGCAGATGAAACTCAGGGGCATGACGATGTCGTCGAGGCCGATCCCGATATGATCACGCAATGCGTCATCAACCTCATGAGTAATGCCATGCGCTATACCCCCGAGGGCGGATGGGTCGTGGTGTCGGTGCTCAGTGACCGTAAACACGTCGATATTGCGGTCTCGGACACGGGCATTGGAATCGCCAAGGAAGACCTGTCGCGTATTTTCGGACGTTTTTGGCGTGCCGACGCCAGTCGCGCCCGCGAGGCGGGCGGCCTGGGCGTGGGCCTCGCCGTGACCAAGCAGATTGTCGAGCGTCATCATGGCTACATATCCGTGGAGTCGGAGCTTGGAAAGGGTACGACTTTTACGATTCATCTGCCTCGCGAGCACACGGCGGACGCGGCATCTACTACAATGGAGCACTAGCTTTTCGCTATTCGGTGAAGGAGGGGTTTCGTCCCTGCCGCTCCGAGTTTGCGAAAACGTGCGGGGAAGAACCCGCATTACTGTCGTATTTAGGTAAGGAGTGACTCACGTGACAACGATGGAGCGTCGTCCGGATTCCCGTGGCAAGGTTCGTGATATCTATGATGCCGGTGAAAACCTGCTGATGGTCGCCACCGACCGCATTTCTGCGTTCGACTTCATTCTTCCCGACGAGATTCCGTTTAAGGGAGAGGTGCTCAACCGCATCTCGGCATTCTGGTTCGATAAGTTTGCCGACATCGTCCCCAACCACCTCGTCTCCATCGACCCGGCGGATTTCCCCGAGGAGTTTGCCGAGTATCGTGACTACCTCGCAGGCCGCGCCATGCTGGTCAAGAAGGCCCAGACGATTCCTATCGAGTGCATCGTCCGCGGCTATCTGACCGGTTCGGGCAAGAAGACCTATGACGAGAACGGCACCGTCTGCGGCATTCAGCTGCCCGAGGGTCTGACCGAGGCCTCCAAGCTTCCCGAGCCGCTGTTCACGCCGTCCACGAAGGCCGAGATCGGCGACCACGACGAGAACATTTCGTTCGAGCGTTGCTGCGAGATCGTGGGTGAGGACATTGCCACGCAGATTCGCGACCTGTCTCTCAAGATTTACAAGGCCGCTGCTGAGTATGCCGCGACTCGAGGCATCATCATCGCCGACACCAAGTTCGAGTTCGGTGTCATCGATGGCAAGGTTACGCTGATCGACGAGTGCCTCACGCCCGACTCCAGCCGTTTCTGGCCCGCCGCCAGCTACGAGGAGGGCAAGATTCAGCCTAGCTACGACAAACAATTCGTCCGCAATTGGCTCAAAGCCAACTGGGATATGACGGGGGAGACCCCGCACCTGCCCGCCGAGGTCATCGATGGCACGTCCGAGCGCTATCGCGAGGCCTTCCAGATCATCACGGGCTCCCAGTTCATAAGCATGAAGGAGAACGCATAAGTGAGTACCCGTAGCGCCACGAACAAGCGCACGCAATCCCACGAAGTTACCGGGGTTGCGCGCAAGTCCGCCGCATCTGCTAAACCCGCCCGCCAGGCAGCGAGCTCCGTTCGCGTCGTGCCGGCATCATCCAAGGCACGCCGCAAGGAGCTCGAGAAGGGCGAAAACCTGGAAGGTCTTTCCAAGGAGGAAAAGCGCGCCCGCAAGGCCAAACAGCGCGCCCGCGAGGATCGTATCTACACGGTGTCGAATATTCTCCTCAAGCAGGATGGGGACTACACCAAGCGTCGCCGTATTTGGTGGGCTGTGCTCGCTATCGGCATGGTGCTCGTCGTGGCAATTTGGGCTTCGCTCTACTTCGCTCCCGGCGGCACGGTGTCCAGTCCTGTTCAGATGGTCGGCATTGTTTTGTCCTATGTCATCATCCTGGGTGACTTTATCTACGACTTCGTTCGTATTCGTCCCCTGCGCAACATGTACCGCACGCAGGCCGAGGGCATGTCCGAGAACAAGCTCAACGCTCTTATCGAGCGCTCGGCTGCCGAGGAGGACAAGAAGGACTCCAAGAAGAAGTAGCGTTTGTATCCATACATATCGCTAAGATATAAGGCGCGTCGTTTTTGCGGCGCGCCTTTTTACTGTTCTATAGATAGATGGAGTGGCACATGATTCGAGCTGCCCTGACGGTCGAAGAAGCTCTGGAGGGCATGAAGGCCCTGGAGCCCAAGATTAAAAACTATGCGCGCCTGGTTGTCCGCAAGGGCGTAAACGTCAAGCCCGGCCAGGAGGTTGTCGTTCAGTCTCCGGTCGAGTGCGCACCCTTTGCCCGCGTGGTGGTCGCGGAGGCTTATGCCGCCGGCGCTGGCCACGTGACGGTCATTTGGGCCGATGATGCCGTGACAAGGCTTGCGTACGAGCATGTCGATAAAAGCTATTTTGAGCAGACGCCCGAGTGGAAGCGCCTGCAGCTGGATTCCCTGGCCCAGGACGGTGCCTGCTTTATCTTTATCGAGGGTGCGGACCCTGCCGCCCTTAAGGGCATCGATCCCGCTAAGCCTGCTGCAGCTTCTAAGGCAAGGAATACGCAGTGCAAGGTTTTCCGCCGTGGACTGGACTACAACATCAACCCGTGGTGCATCGCCGGCGCGCCGGTCGTGGCTTGGGCGCGCGAGGTGTTCCCGGGAGACGCCGATGGGGTTGCAATCTATAAGCTGTGGAATGCGATTCTGCACACCGCTCGCGCCGATGGCCAGGACCCGGAGAGCGACTGGGAGCTTCATGACGCGGCGTTCGAAAAGAATTTGCACTTTCTGAACGACAATCGTTTTGACTGCCTGCATTACACCGCGGCAAATGGAACCGATCTGACGATTGGCATGACGAAAGGTCACGAGTGGGCCGGCGGCAAGGGCAAGACGCCCGATGGGCACCCCTTCTTCCCCAACATTCCCACCGAGGAAGTATTCACCTCGCCCGATCGCATGCGCGCTGACGGTATCGTGTACTCGGCCATGCCGCTCATCCACCACGGCAATAAAGTCGACGATTTTTGGATTAAGTTCGAGGGCGGCCGCGTGGTGGACTACGACGCCCGCGTGGGCAAGGCAACGCTCGCAAGTATCATCGATACTGACGAGGGCGCTGCTCACCTGGGAGAGGTCGCGCTCATTTCCAAGAATACGCCGATTCGCGAAAGTGGCGTACTGTTCTACGATACGCTGTATGACGAGAACGCTAGCTGCCATCTCGCGCTAGGTGTCGGTTTCCCCGAATGCATCGAGGGTGGGTATGGCATGTCCAAGGAGGAGCTCCTGGAGCATGGCGTTAACGTCTCGAGCACGCACGTCGATTTTATGATCGGCACGGACGACATCGATATTACGGGCATTACGCCTGATGGACGTGAAGTTGTGATTTTCCAGAACGGCCAATGGAGTTGGGAATAGTCCCAGACCGTGGTACAATGCCACCCACGGGCCGTTAGCTCAGCTGGCAGAGCAGGGGACTTTTAATCCCAAGGTCCAGGGTTCGAACCCCTGACGGCCCACCATAGAAAAGAAAGCGATCGACTCCGGTTGGTCGCTTTTTTGTTGCCGCGGCACGGGTTCGAACCCGAAAGGGCGCGGAGCTGAGTAAACGCGTGAGCGTTTGCCAGCGCAGCGCGCAAGGCGCGAAAGCGCCGCAGCGGCCGCCTGCGGAGCAGGCTGAACCCCTGACGGCCCACCCAAAGGAAGGAAAACGAAATGAAAACAGATAGATACGGAATTAGCGGCAGCACATTAAAGATAATAGCAGCCATCTCGATGGTTCTCGATCATGTAAGCAGGATCGTCCTGACCAATGGAATCATGACTCACGCATCGTACAATCAGATATCAGACGAACAATGGGCGATTCTAAGCGAGGCTTCGGATGTGCTTCATGTTCTTGGCAGAATTGCATTTCCCTTATTTTGCTTTTTGATAGTTGAGGGATTTTTGCATACTCATGACATAAAGAAGTACCTGCGAAATATGCTTGTCTTTGCAATCATTGCGGAGCCCATATACGATTTCGTTCAAACCGGGCAGTTATTTGACCTTCGGCAACAAAATGTTATGTGTGAGCTCCTGCTTTCCTTGGTCTTTTTGATTGTTCTGGAAAAGATACAAAGTCTTTCAAAATGGAAGAGGCACATCGCAGAAATTGCTCTGATTGTTTTGACGGCACTGGCAGCTGAATACACTAAACTAGATGGCGGTGTGTATGGCATTCTGCTTGTGGCTGCGTTCTATTTATTCCACGACAACAAGGCCAAGATGTTCTTTGCTGCAGTATGCGCAGTGTTCCTTTCGTCGTGCCATATAGTTGGCGGCGGATTTGAGTTTGCTACAGCTAATGTATTAAATCCTGATGTTGCCGCCGCGGTCGTTTCGTTGCTGCTTATCAATCTTTATAATGGCAAGCGAGGGCTGAAGCTGAATTATTTCTTCTACATTTTCTATCCGGCACATCTTGCTCTGCTTTATGGTGTCTCACTTATTGTTTTGAACTGTCTTTAAAAACTCTCAAACAAGTCTCTGAAAGCAGAAACAAATTGACCCTAAGACTGCTTGTGAATTTCCGGAAGACCTGAGAGATGTGAGGATAGACAACGAGGGCTGCAGAAAGATGCTTCTCAGTTATCTGGCGGATCGACGTATCTGTATGAGGATCACTTCCACACACTCATTAATAACAGTGATAAACACGGCAGATCCTCAAAACATGAGGCTGCGGAGGTCGAACGATGCTTCGAAAGCATGAATGGCAGCGAGAAAATGAGTTCGGAAACACCCTCTAGATGCTCCAGCATAGAATTGAAAGCGATCAACTTCGGTTGGTCGCTTTTTTGTTGCCGGTGTACGGGTTCGAACCCGAACTTCTCTATATATAAGAACGCTTGGCGAACAAAACCTGCCTTTTACCGACGGGAAACAAATAGCTGATGCTTTTGGAGTAAAGTGGCGCACCAGAGATGACCGATGCCTTAACACCTATAAACCAGCTGGTCATCGCCAATATCAGAAGCTGCTGCTTCGAATACGGCCTCAGTGAAGCAACTGAGGGTTCTATTCATTTGTGAACAAAATATGGAGTGCATGATTCCCGCCCCCGGGGCCCCTCCGGTCTGGCAATATATCTCCTTGCCGCGCGGC
>USNA01000009.1 GCA_900555955.1 uncultured Collinsella sp.
AGGATTTCAAACGCGACCTGGAGGAATACATAGTCCACTGGAACACGAGCCGGAGGCAGGTAAGATTGAAGGGCCTGACCCCGGAGGAGTACCGGAATCGGGCCCTCGCGGCCTAGTCGCTATTTAGGGCGTCCAAGATTTGGGGCGCAGTTCATGTTGTTCTAGCGGGCTATTTGCGTTTAGGCGCTGGTGGCTAAATTATGCCTATCAATCTTTAAGTCCAAAAAGGTTATCGGCTTCATCGTCAGGCATATATTCCAGTACATCGCCCGGTTGGCAGTCGAGTGCCCGGCATATCGCGTCAAGAGTTGAAAAACGTATGGCAGAAACCTTGCCCGTCTTAATGCGTGACATATTGACCTGGGAGATGCCCACGCGTCCCGCAAGCTCTTTGGATGAGATCTTGCGTTCGGCGAGCATGCGGTCAAGCCGCAGAATAATCATGGATTCCCCCTAGAGCAACTCGTCATCTTGTTTTTGCAGGATATACCCGTAGCGGAAGATGCTGGCAATCAGGCAAATAATCAGGCCCGCAAAGAGCATGGAGGGCTCGAATAACTGGCCGGCGAACGCATCCGTAAAGCTGCCGCCAAATCCTGAGAGTATCATTCCCGTGATTACGGCACCAAGAAGCCTCACGGCAACGCCGCCGATAAGGAATAAATGTCCTACTCGACGAAGTGTCTGGTTACATTCAAGGTCAAAGGGCCTGCCTTCCTTTTCAATGTTTAAGAAAAGCCTGCGCACGCTTAGCGCGATGGTAAGCGCGAGGCATGTCATCAAGAGGCTCCCTATGGCAGTGTGACCATCGTGTGCGACGAGCATAAGTGGGGTCTGCGCATCGGTACCGACGATAGCCAGGCACGGCCCTTCGCCGCCTTGAAGTTCTACGGATTGGAGACACGACCCTTGGGAGAGGCTAGGCAATACGAGTAGAAGGTCAATCGCAATGACTGCGAGAAGTCCCAGAGCGAGCGCCACGGTGGTGCAGATTGTGGCCCATTTGCAGATGCGAGTGAGCTTCCTCAGATCGGCTATTGCCTGTTCACGGTCGATGGCTTCATTCGATTTGGATACGTTCCAGCGGATCATAGCTCCTCCAACCAATGTCTTGGATGATACTTGTATCTTATATCATATTTAATGAAATACGATAAACAATTACAGATTAGAGTAAGTAATGTTTGTGAGACGAATAGCGAGAGCTATGGCTCATTTTGGGTGTCGGAGTTTGGCGCGCGGGGGATGAGGACAAATGTCAAAACTTCCCTTGATCGCGCAAGCGCTCCATTGTGTTTCCCTAATTCATCTGGGAAAACGACTGCAAACGATTGCAAGTAACCGGTGAACGGTCGAAAACTACCGTTCACCGATAATCTCAAAACTGGTTCTAACTGGTATTAAGTCAAAAAGACCAATTCACATATCTTCACAATGACCTGCAATTTTTCTACACGCTATTTTTAGCCGCCCTGCGTTGTTTAGACACAGGAAAAGATCCGATCTTTTGCCAAAGCATTTCGGAACGGTTTCAAAACCGCAGGTAGAAGTGTTAACGACCGGTAAACGGTCGATTTATCACCGTGAGCGGTGCAAAAACGTTTTACCGTATGAATCAACGAAAGCGACCTCTTCTGGGGTGATATAGTGACAACAACACGTCACGTGGTTACTACCAGTTTAGAAACCACTGGTCTTCAAAGTACGCTTTCTAAGAAGCTTTAAGGGCGAGCGCCCGCTGGCTTCCGAAAATCATCGGACTCAGATCGTACACACCTTCGGAAGGGAAATTTGAATGGTTGGCTTTATTCTTACCGGTCATGGACAGTTCGCACCCGGCCTCGCAAGCGCTATCGCTATGGTTGCTGGCGACCAGCCCGCTTTTACCGTCGTTCCTTTTGAGGGCGACCAGGCTGCTTCCTACGGTGAGGATCTCCGCGCCGCTATTACCGCCATGCGCGAGGAGTGCGATGGCGTGCTCGTCTTTACCGACCTGCTTGGTGGCACCCCGTTCAACCAGGCGATGATGATTGCCCAGGATGTCGACAACGTCGAGGTTCTGACCGGCACCAACCTTCCCATGGTTATTGAGCTTCTGTTCCTCCGCGGCAACGCCACGCTCGCCGAGCTTGGCGAGCAGGCCGTGACCGTTGGCCAGACGGGCATCACCGCCCAGACGGTCGCATCCGTTGCCGGCTCCGACGAAGAGGATATCTTCGGCGACGAGGACGGCATCTAATGGCCGATTTCGGAGCCAACGTCCTGAGCTCCTCGGTCGCCCTTTTAGGCCTGCTTGTCATCATGGGCTTGATTTACACCATCTGGTCGCAAATCAACATGAAGAAGAAGCAGAAGTACTTCAAGGAGCTGCACACCGAGCTCAAGCCGGGTCAAGAGGTTCTTTTCGCCGGCGGTATCTACGGAACCGTCAAAGGCATCGAAGGCGAGAAGGTCCAGATCAAAGTCCGATCCGGAGCCGTCGTAGATGTTTCGCGTTACGCGATTCAGGAGATCAAGTAACTGTCGTCAGCAAATAACGAAAGGAAGCTGATCAACATGGCAGAACCCAACATTCTTCTTACCCGCATCGATAACCGACTGGTTCATGGTCAGGTTGCCACCCAGTGGAACTCCACCCTGGGCTCCAACCTCATCCTCGTCGCCAACGACGACGTGGCGTCCAACACCATGCGCCAGAACCTCATGAAGATGGCCGCTCCCGCCGGCGTCGCTACGCGTTTCTTCTCTCTGCAGAAGACCATCGACGTCATTGGCAAGGCGAGCCCGCGCCAGAAGATCTTCATCGTGGCCGAAACACCGGAAGACGTGCTTACGCTCGTCAAGGGCGGTGTGCCTATAAAGAAGGTAAACATCGGCAACATGCACATGTCGGAAGGAAAGCGCCAAGTCGCCACCTCCGTCGCAGTTAACGACGAGGATGTCGCTGCGTTTAAAGAGCTGCAGGAATTGGGGGTGGAGTTGGAGATCAGGCGCGTTCCGAGCACGCCTGTTGAGGACACGAGCAAGCTCTTCTCGTAATCCTCGTGATCCACGTTGTCAGGAGTGAAACCCTGACGTTCTGTACGTGAAATCCAAAGTGCGTACATACATTTTGAAAGGAGGAGCAAGATGGAATACTCGATCATCCAGATCGCTCTGGTCTTCGTCGTCACGTTCATCGCGGCAATCGACCAGTTTGACTTCCTCGAGTCTCTCTATCAGCCCATCGTCACCGGCGCCGTCATCGGTCTTATCCTTGGCGACCTCAACACCGGTCTTCTCGTGGGTGGTACCTATCAGCTCATGACGATCGGCAACATGCCGATCGGAGGCGCTCAGCCGCCTAACGCCGTCATCGGCGGCATCATGGCAGCCATTTGCGCACCACTCGGGATGGCCAGCCATTCTCGCTATCGCCACGGGCCTCGAGCCCAACGCGGCAGTCGGTCTCGCCATTCCGTTCGCTCTGCTTGGCCAGCTCGGCGTTACCCTGGTCTTCACGCTTATGTCCCCGCTTATGTCCACGGCCGATAACATGGCTCACAACGCGGACACCAAGGGCATCGAGCGCCTGAACTACTTCGCCATGGCTCTGCTCGGCCTGATCTTCGCTGTCGTCGTCACCCTGTTCTTCATCGCTGGCGCTACCATTGGTCAGACCATCGCTTCCGCCATCCCGACTTGGCTGCAGACCGGTCTGTCCGCTGCAGGCGGCATGATGCGCTTCGTCGGCTTCGCCGTCCTGCTCAAGGTTATGATGAACCGCGATATGTGGGGCTTCTTCCTCATGGGCTTTGGCCTCGCGCTCATCACCGTTGCCAACGATTCGCTGGCAACCCCTGCTCTGCTCATCCTCGCTCTCATCGGCTTCGGCATCGCTTTCTGGGACTTCCAGCAGCAGACCGAGCTGAAGGGTGCAGCTGTTTCTGACGGAGGTGACTTCGAAGATGGCATCTAATGAGTATGTGATCCCGGAGCACTACGAGGATCTCACTCCTGCTCCGCAGCTCGACCAGAAGACCCTCAACAAGATGGCTTGGCGCTCCTGCTTCCTGCAGGCCTCGTTCAACTACGAGCGTATGCAGGCCGCTGGCTGGCTCTACTCCATCATCCCCGGTCTGGAGAAGATCCACACCAACAAGAACGACCTCGCGGCTTCCATGAGCCACAACCTGGAGTTCTTCAACACCCACCCGTTCCTTGTCACCTTTGTTATGGGCATCGTGCTTTCGCTCGAGCAGAACAAGGTTGACATCCCCACGATCCGCGCCGTCCGCGTCGCCGCAATGGGCCCGCTCGGTGGTATCGGTGACGCCCTGTTCTGGCTGACGCTCGTGCCTATCACGGCCGGCATCACCTCCAACATGGCCATCAACGGCAACGCCGCTGCACCGATCATCTTCCTGGTGATTTTCAACGTCGTCCAGTTCGCTCTGCGCTTCTGGCTCATGAACTGGTCCTACAAGCTTGGCACCAGCGCTATTGACGCTCTGACCGCCAACATGCAGGCCTTCACGCGTGCCGCTTCCATCATGGGCGTCTTCGTCGTCGGTTGCCTGGTCGTCACCATGGGTGGCACCCAGATCAACCTCCAGATCCCCAACGGCACCACCCGTGGTCTCTCCGCTACTACCGTGATCGTCTCCGAGAAGGAGGCCGAGAACTTCACCGGTATGGAGGGCATCGATACCGAGACCGCTGAGGCCGGTACCATCGCCATGACCGATAAGGACGGCAACGCCCTTACCGCTTCCGATGCCGACGGCAACGCTGTCGAGTGCGGCGTCACCGATCTGGGTAACGGCATGGAGTCCGTGACCTACGGCACCGTTACCGAGGATCCGGTCAACTTCTCTGTTGCCGACACCCTCAACACCATCGTCCCGAAGCTCGTCCCGCTTATGCTTACGCTGCTGCTTTACTACATGTTCGCTAAGCACAGCTGGACCCCGACCAAGGGCATTCTCCTGCTCTTCGTCCTTGGCATCCTGGGCGCTGGCCCGCTTGGTCTCTGGCCGAGCATCTGGTAAGGCTCTAGCTTGAGGGGTGTGTCCCTACGCGGCTCACACCCCGACCCCTTAAGCCATGTGTATGTTAAAAGCCGCGTGCTCGAAAGAGCGCGCGGCTTTTGTTTTCTTAATGATTCGGGTGTGGCAGACAGATAATGCATAACACCCTAGGTAGTTAGCCGAATTCGAGCAAAAGGGAGGATAGGATGGCGATCGGAGCGCGTAAGCAACCGCTGTACGATCAGCTGGTCGATATTCTGACCGAAAAGATTGACCATGAATATCGCGCCGGTGACATGATTCCTTCCGAGCGCGAACTTTCGGAGCGCTATGGTCTCTCGCGCACTACGGTACGCCTGGCTCTGCAGGAACTGGAGCGTTTAGGACTGGTGGTTCGGCAGCACGGTCGCGGTACCTTTGTGACCGACCGTTCGGCAAAAGCAACCAATCTTATGCAGTCCTACAGCTTTACCGAGCAGATGCGCGCGATGGGTCGAGAACCCGAGACCACGATTCTCGAGTTTTGCGAGATGGAGGCCGATAAGAATCTGGCCGAGCATATGGGATTGCGCATCGGTGATCGCATTTTTAAGCTCAAGCGCCTTCGCTCTGCCGACAACATGCCCATGATGGTCGAACGCAGCTATCTACCGGTTCGTCAATTTCTGTCCCTAAAGCGACCGCTGCTGGAGCGTAAGCCGCTTTACGATGTGATTGAGCAGGACTTTCAGCAAAAGATTCGCGTGGCCGAAGAGGAGTTCTATGCGAGCATAGCCCGTCCCACCGATGCCCACCTTTTGGGAATTGTCGAGGGCTCGCCTGTGCTCGATTTGGTCAGGACTACGTATAACGAGTCAAACGAGGTAGTGGAGTACACACTCTCGGTTGCTCGTGCCGATCAGTTTAAATACAAGGTTTACCACCAGCGCAGTAACTAGTGCTCGCATCGTTTCCATATGGTGATTCTTTGCATTTAACTGGTTACTACCAGATAACCAACCGAAGTGTATAATTGCACGTCAGAGGATTACTTCTAGAGAGAGGTATTAGAAATGTTCGAGAAGAGTGTCGAGGAGCTCACCGAGCTCGGCGCCCAGATCACCACGGCCGAGATTGCTCAGCAGCCCGAGCTTTGGCGTGATACGCTCAACATCTATCGCGAGAACAAGGAGGCCATCGAGGCCTTCCTGGCCGAGGCTCGCGCTATGGGCGAGGGTCGTCTGTCCGTTGTCTTCACCGGTGCCGGTACGTCCGACTACGTTGGCGATACCTGCGCCCCGTACCTGCGTCACGCTGGCAACACTGATCTCTACGACTTTAAGCCCATCGCCACGACCGACATCGTGAGCGCCCCGCGCGACTTCCTGCGCGCCGAGGATCCCACGCTCGTGGTTTCCTTTGCCCGCTCTGGCAACAGCCCCGAGAGCCTTGCCGCCGTTGCCGTTGCCAAGGAGCTCGTCCACAACGTCAAGTTCCTCAACATCACCTGCGCTCCCGAGGGCAAGCTTGCCGTCGAGTCTGCCGATGATCCCAATGCGCTGACGCTGCTCATTCCGCGCGCCAACGACAAGGGCTTCGCCATGACCGGTTCTTATTCCTGCATGACCCTGCTCTCCACCCTTATTTTCGACACTGCCTCTGACGAGCAGAAGGCCGAGTGGGTCGAGACGATTGCCAAGATGGGCGAGGAGGTCATCTCCCGTGAGCCCGAGATCGCCGATTACCTGGCTGGCGATTTCAACCGCGTGACCTACTTGGGTTCTGGCTCCTTCGGTGGCCTTGCTCAGGAGAGCCAGCTCAAGATCCTCGAGCTCGCTCACGGTCTGGTCGCTACTTCCTACGACACCTCCATGGGCTATCGTCACGGACCTAAGTCCTTCGTCGACGATAAGACGCTCGTCTTCGTGTTCGTCAACAACGACGCCTACACCCGTCAGTACGACATCGACATCCTCAACGAGATCGGTGGCGACGAGATCGCTCAGCACACCATCGCCGTTCAGCAGGAAGGTGCCACCGTCTATGAGGGTGAGTCCTTCACCTTTAAGGGCTACGAGGCACTTCCCGAGGGTTACCTTGCTCTGCCGTTCGTGATGTTTGCCCAGGCTATCAGCCTGCTCAACTCCGTCCGCGTGGGCAACACGCCCGATACGCCGAGCCCCACCGGCACGGTCAACCGCGTGGTTAAGGGCGTGACGATTCACCCCTTCACCGCTTAATCGCGTCCCCCTGTAAGGGCGCCCGTCCGCTCATAACGGCGGGCGGGCGCTTTTTGTTTTACGTGAGCTGGGTATAAGCATTACCACAGTCAACTGCTTTAGAAGCGAGGAGTGCATATGAGCACGTACGCAATTAAGGCTGACAAGTTCTTCTTGCCGGCAGGCCCGCAACTGGGCGGCTATCTTATGGTCGAGGATGGCGTCTTTGGCGCCTGGCAGGCCGACGAGCCCTCTTGCGAGATTAAGGACTACACGGGATCGTGGATCGCACCGGGCATGGTCGATACTCACATCCATGGTTTCTACAACCACTCAACTACCGATAACGATCCCGAGGGCATCGATATCAGCTCGACCGAGCTCGCCCGTCGCGGCACCACCAGCTGGCTGCCCACGACGTTCACCGATGGCGTCGAGCAGATCAAGGACGCCTGCGCCGCCATCGCCCAGGCCGACGAGGGCCGCGGCCCCGACTTCTGCGGTGCACGCATTCAGGGCATCTACCTGGAGGGCCCCTTCTTTACCATGAAGCACGTGGGCGCGCAGAACCCCGCTTATCTTATCGATCCCTCCGAGGAGGTCTTCGACCGGTGGCAGGAGGCCGCGGGCGGTCGCATCGTCAAGAGCGCCATGGCGGCCGAGCGCGACGGTGCCGCCGCCTACGCCGCGGCTCTGAGCGCAAAGGGCGTCGTGACCTGCATCGGCCACTCCGACGCCACCTACGATGAGTGCATCGCCGCCATAAACGCCGGCGCCAGCTGCTTTACGCATACCTATAACGGCCAGCGCGGGCTGCATCACCGTGAGCCCGGTGTCGTGGGCGCTGCCATGTCCACGCCCGAGACCTACGCCGAGATCATCTGTGACGGCAAGCACGTAAACCCTGCCGCCATCAAGGCACTGCTGCAGGCAAAGGGCTGGCAGCACACGGTGCTCATCACCGACTGCCTTGGCTGCGGCGGCATGCCCGAGGGCAGCTACACCAGCGGCGGCATGGACGTCATCATGAAGGACAACCTGTGCTGGCTCGCCGACGGCAAGAGCATTGCCGGCTCGGTGCTCACGCTTGCCCAGGGCGTCAAGAACATTGTCGATTGGGGCATCGCCAGCGCCGATATCGCCATTCGCATGGCTACCGAGGTGCCGGCTCGCTCTGCACACATCGAGGATAAGTGCGGCAGCATCATGCCGGGTCGCGACGCCGACTTTGTCGTGTTCGACCATGAGCTCACCCTCGTCGAGACGTATGTTGGCGGCCAGAGCGTCGGCAACGCCTTTACCGAGTAACGATAGAAAAAGACGGCGGGCCCGAATCTGCTCGGACCCGCCGTATGGGTTAAACGCTCAAAAGCACCTTTACAGTTACAGCTTGTTAGCGATCTTCTTTGCCGTGCGCTTGACGCCGGCCACAAGACCCCCCGCGGGATGCTCCTTTTCGTATGCTAGACGCTTCTCGCGCTTGGCATACTCTTCGACGATGATATCGCCGTACTCATTTTCGATTTTGTCGAAGAAGTCGACGGCGCCCTTAATTTCCTCAGCGGTCGGGTGTCCCTTTTGGACACCGCCGGTGAGTTTGAACGGCCCCCACGTATCAAAGCCGGGGCAGCCGTAGACACCCATAAAGATGGCCTGCCTCATGCGGCAGATGCCATCGATATCCTTGCCGTACCACTTGTTTTTGCCACCGTAGGTCATAAGGCCAAACACCTTGTCCTGCGGCTGCAGCACGTTCGTGAGCACGCGTGCCATATCTTTGTCGATCTCGGAGTAATAGATGCCCGTGGCGACGCCGATCAGATGATATTCGTGCAGGTCGGGGTACTCGTTTTTACCGAGTGACTTCACGTCGAGGGTATCGATTTCGGGGTGCGCCTCGACGATGGCGTCCACGAGCTTTTTCGTATTGCCGTGGTGGCGTGAGGCATAAAGGATGATGGTTCGCATAAGAAGGCCTTTCAGCTGTAATTGCATCAATGTCTGTATGGTACCCCGTTGCATGCCTGGGAAACCGGACGCATCGATGAACGTGCGGGTTTGTCCTTTGGTCAGGGCCGAGACGGGTTCTTGCGAGCAAAAAGCAGTTGTTCGAAAGGATGGACAATGGAATACGCTCTCTCCAACGATTCGATTTCTATCAAGGTCTCCACGGCCGGCGGCTCGTTTACCTCGATTGAGGCTGGAGGTCGCGAGTACTTGTGGCAGGGCGATCCCGCCGTGTGGTCCGGCCAGGCACCGATTTGCTTCCCGATTTGCGGAGGTTTGCGCGATAACAGCGCCATGACGTTTGCCGGACATCATGTGAAGCTCGCCCGCCACGGCTTTGCGCGCAAGCAGGAGTGGAAGCTGTTGAGCCAAAGCACAAACGAGCTGGCTATGTGCCTGGCATCCGAGGATAACGCCGCGCTGCTGAGCGATTATCCGTATCCGTTTAAACTTGTCGCCCGCTATACGCTCGAGGACGCCGCCGTGCGTGTCTCCTATGAGGTTACCAACGAGGGCACCGAGGACATGCCTTTCTTTATCGGTGGACACCCCGGCTTTAGGTGTCCGCTCGACGAGGGTGAGTCCTATACGGACTACGAGTTGCGTTTTGAGAAAGACGAGGCTGCGGAGCTCTGCACCGCCGTTCCCTCGACCGGATTGATTGATGTGGACAGGCGCTCCAAGAACCCCATGGTGGGAAAGACGCTGCCTTTGTCGCATGAGCTCTTCGATTTTGCGGAGACCATCTTTGACGTGCTCGAGAGCCGTCAGGTCACGCTTTCCAAAAAGGGCGAGGACAAGGGCGTTCGCCTGAGCTTTGAGGGCTTCCCGTACCTCATTGTGTGGAGCAAGCCCGAGGGTGATTTTGTGGCAGTTGAACCCTGGGGCGGCCTCTCGACCTGTTCCGATGAGGATGACGTGCTTGAGCACAAGCGCGGCTGCCTTATCGCCAAGCCCAAAGAAACCATCGTGCGCTCGTTCACAATCGAGATTCTGTAGTCGCATGTAGCCAATTCGTTTTGCAAGGCATAAGGAGCCTGCGAGATAAGGAGCTAGAAATGATCCTCACCGTTACGATGAACCCGTCCGTCGATACGCGCTATCAGCTCGATGAGCTCATTATCGACGACGTCAACCGCGTGACGCCCGAAAAGACCGCCGGCGGTAAGGGCCTCAACGTGGCCCGCGTCCTGGGTCAGCTGGGCGACGATGTCGTGGCAACCGGCCTGCTTGGTGGTCATATGGGCGCCTATATGGCCGAGCTCATGGATGCCAACGGCATTAAGAATGATTTTGTGCCCATCAAGGGCGAGACCCGCATCTGCCTCAATATCCTTCATGCCGGCAACCAGACCGAGCTGCTCGAGAGCGGCCCGACGATTGCCCCCGAGGAGCTCGATGCCTTTACCGCCAAGTTCGCCGAGCTTGCGAGCAAGGCCGATGTCGTTACCATCTCGGGTTCGCTGCCCCGCGGCGTCGAGGCGGACTACTACGCCAAGATCACGGGCATTGCCGAGAACGCCGGCGCCAAGGTGCTGCTCGATACCTCGGGTGCCTCGCTTGAGGCTGCGCTCAAGTCCGAGGTCAAGCCTGAGCTGGTTAAGCCTAACCTGACCGAAATTAACGGCCTTCTGGGCACGAGCTTTACCACCGACGATGTGGACGAGCTCCGTTCCGCGCTCGCCTCTGACGCCCGCTTCTCCGATATCCCCTGGGTCGTCGTATCCATGGGCGCTGCCGGCTCAGTTGGCTTCCACAATGGCCGTGCGTTCCGCGCCAAGACCCCCGACATCCCCGCCGTTAACGCTACGGGCTCTGGCGATTCGACCATTGCCGGCTTCGCACATGCGATTGCTGCCGGCGCCGACGACGAGACGGTGCTGCGTACCGCCAACACCTGCGGCAAGCTCAATGCCATGGATCCCATGACTGGCCACTTGGTTATGGATCGTTGGGACGAGGTTTACAACGGCGTTGTCGTGACCGAGCTGTAGGAGCTTGTACTGCGGCCCCGGCATCGGTTGCTAGCTCATGTCGACGACAAGTGCAGTAGCATTATACCGGGGCGCGACGCCGACACTGTCGTGTTCAATCCCGACCTTACCCTGGTCGAGACGCATGTGGGTGGCAACAGCGTCGGTAATGCGTTTGCCGAGTAGCCGCCAAAGAAACGATCCGAGAGGGGATTTAGATGATTTACGGTGCATTGGGCGATATCGAGGAGTACCGTGGAATGCTCAAGGGCCTCGACGTGCTGATCGATTGGCTCGAGGAGAACGATCCGGCGAAGCTCGAGGTCGGCAGCCATCCGATTCTGGGCGACAAGGTCTTTGCGAACGTCATGGCTCCCACGACGCGTCCCGAGGCCGAGGCTCACTATGAGACGCATCAGCGCTATCACGACTTGCAGATTGACGTCGAGGGTCGCGAGGCCTTTAAGGTTGCCACGGGCAGCCTGACGCTGGTCCAGGAGTTTGACGAGAAGGACGACTACGATTTGGTCGATTCCGACGCCTCGATCGCCGGCGATCTTGCTGACGACAAGTTTGCGCTGTTTGTTGCCGGCGAGCCTCACATGCCCACGCTCGAGTTCCCGGGCGATGGCGCGCAGCCGGTCAAGAAGATCTGCTTTAAGCTGCTTGCAGACGCTTACTGGGAGGAGTAACGAGCCGCTCGGCTGAGCTGTTCGTTTTGCGAGCGTTATCCCTTGGAGGAACGCGCTTGGGCCCCGCTGATCGCGGTTCCTTTGGGGGATTGCGGTTGGCGGGGCCTTTTGTTGAGTAGGGGAGTTGCCGGCGGCGTTGTGCTCGGTTTGGCGGATGTTCGCCAGAAATCGGCAACAAAAAAGCCGCCCGAAGGCGGCTATCTTGTGCAATGGAGCCAGCGACCGGGCTCGAACCGGTGACCCCCGCTTTACGAGAGCGGTGCTCTACCAACTGAGCTACGCTGGCGGCCATGTGGTGGCGCAACTGAGGCGTCAACGGCTGTCTATGATACGGGACATCGCACATCCGCGCAAGTGTTCTGACGGCTTTTCTCACTTTAAATGCACTAATATTAGAGGCGCGATGTCTTGCTCTTACGGTTCTCAAGCAGAATGGGGCAGCGATGGCTCAACCCAATATTCTTCTCACGCGTATCGATGACCGTTTCATTTACGGGCAAGATGTTGCGCTGTGGAACGAGACCGTGGGTTCCAACCTTGTCCTAATCGTCAACGATGAGATCGCGGCGGATTCGCGCCAATGGGCACCCATGAGGGTGGCGGCGCCAGAAGGCGTTTGGACACGGTTTTTCTCGGTGCAAAGGACTATCGACATCATCCACACCGCGACGTCGCGTCAATGGATTCTGGTCATGGTGGCCTCACCCGCCGATGCGCTCGCGCTGGTTAAGGGTGGTGTGCCGATCACCAAGATCAGCATTGGTCATATGCAGGCAGGGGAGGGCAAGCGTCCCGTTACGCCTGCCGTTGCCGTAGACGATACGGACATCGCCGCCTTCAAAGAGCTGCAAGAGCTCGGCATAGAGCTAGAAATCCGCTACCTCCCCAGCTCCAATCCCGACCCCATCGGCAATCTGTTCAACTGATCCCTTGGGGACGGAGGAAAACGGATCATTTTGCCCTTGCGAGGGACGCGCGCGATGCCGTCTGTCAAAAACTATGCCCATTTACTACGTTTGATCGGCTATCGCCGAGCATGTCGAATTTGAGAAAAACAAAACCGCAGGTAGACGGCTCGTGAATTTAACAAAAATCGATGCATGGTCGAGCATCCCGGGCTAAACGCAGTAAATGGGCATAGTTTTGATATGTCACTCATGCAGTCACAGCGAAAATGAGCCCAAAAGGTGAAAAGCGC